>SYMJ01000235.1 GCA_005805505.1 Verrucomicrobiales bacterium
CTCATGAGCCAGGCGTTGCGCAAGCTCACCGCCATCCTCAGCAAGGCCAAGACCACCTGCCTTTTCACCAACCAATTGCGCGAGAAGGTGGGCGTGATGTTCGGCAGCCCCGAGACCACCCCAGGCGGCAAAGCCCTGAAATTCTACGCCAGCGTCCGCATCGACATCCGACGCAAAGAGGCGATCAAAGACGGCTCAGGCGCAACCATCGGCAACCATGTGAAGGTGAAGATCGTAAAGAATAAGGTCGCCCCCCCGTTTGCCGAGGCGGAGTTCGATATTCTCTTCAATCACGGCATCGACAAGGAGGGCTCGCTCCTCGATGTGGCTCTCAGCGTCGGCACCGTTGATAAGAAGGGTGCATGGATTCAGTTCCAGGGTGAACTCATCGGTCAGGGCAAGGATGCCGCCCGGAGGACGCTGGCTGAGAAGCCTGAATTGGCGAAAAAAATCCAAGAGGCAACCCTGGCCAAGCGCCTCGCCGAACTCACGGCCGCCACCGCTTCCAACGGTCCTGCAGCACCTGCGGCCAATCGCTAAGTTCGACCCAAGACCCGCCCTGATACTTCGGGCGGGCTTTGCACACTCCTTCGAAGGATTGAAGAGGGCTTAAGGGCCCTCAGGAGCAGGTGTCGCGAGGGAGGCCTTGAGTTTCTGGAGCGCCATGAAAGCCGCGTTGCTTTCCGCCGCCTTCTTGCTGCGACCCACCCCTCGAGCCAACTCGATGCCGCCGTGCAACACGGCGCACCGAAAGGTACGGTCATGATCTGGCCCTTCGGTATCGAGCAATTCGTAACGGGGGGCCTCAGGCGAACTGGCCTGCAATTGCTCCTGAAGATCTCCCTTGGGATTGTCGAGGTTGGGCAATTCCACCATCTCGGTTCCTCCCTCGCGGATGAGGTCCATCAACCTCTGGCGAGCGGCCTCGAACCCGGCGTCTACATAGACCGCTCCAATGATCGCCTCGAAGGCATCGGCCAAGGTCGAACTACGGAATCTCCCACCGGTCGAATCTTCGCCGCGGCTGAGGATGACGTGCTTTCCCAACTCGAGACGTCGAGCCTGCCCGGCCAGCGATGTTCGATTGACTAACTGAGCCCGCGCCTGCGTGAGAGCGCCCTCACCCAATCCAGGAAACCGGTGATATAACTCCGAAGTGACGGCCAACTGAATCACCGCATCTCCCAAAAACTCCAACCGCTGATTGTGGTTCTGCCCCCCACCCTCCTCATGCGCCACGGACGGATGAGTCAAAGCCAGGGAAAGGAGCTTTAGATCGCGAAAACGGTGCCCCAGTGCGACTTGGAGATCTTCGAGAGCAGACATGGGAATCGTTGAATGAACTGCAGGCGGAACCTCAAACGTGCTGTCAGCCAGCTCAGACCGGAGCCAGTGACGGAATCTCACTCGGCGCGTTGAAGGGTTCTTCGGTGGGCTCCGCAGGCAAGAGTGCGATCACTGGAGCGTCGTCTGGCAGTCCGTGCTCCAAAAGATTGGCCACATCACACTGCACGGCCGCCAATTGGTTCAATTGGAGATCGGGATCGACAATGGTGAACAAGTCGCCCGACTTCGGATGTTCATACACAAAGATTCGGCGACCATTGTCCCGGGACTGCCCCTTGACCTTCAAGATGCGCTTGCGCTCCAGCATCACCGCCAAGATGTAGGCTACGGCCGCATGCCGCTCCTCGCGCCGTTCGAGAAGCTTCCTCAGCAGCGACTCGGCGTCATCCTTGCGGATGGCATCCGGAGGCACCGGAGGCGGGGCCTCATACACACCCTTCCAATGGGAGACCAAGTTGACCTTGGCGAGCAGTTCCGCGGCTGATTCCTTGAAGGCATCCACGCAGAGGTCCATCCGTTCAAAGCCCGCTTTCGTATCAAGAAGCAGGGTGTGATAGGTCTCACCGTCATGGAACTGCCGCCCGGATAGCCTGCAGGCGTGGGCCCGCGACTGGATATGCCATTCAATCATCGAATCAAGTGCCCAAGTATCGGGGGTCCCCTCTACGGTGCAACAGGCTTTTGCACCCGGTGCCTAAACCTGACAGTGTCCGAAGAAAACAACCCCAAGAGATCGACGGAAACCCCGATTTTCAGAACAACCTCTACTGCCCACTTCAAGCCACAGAGGGCTCTCAAAGGCGAGCAACCAACAATTGCTCCTGAAAGACCATTTCCTTGGGAAGGTGTGTGTAGAGCTTCATGAACAACTCGTCCGTCGATAGCAAATCCCGGCGCCATTCCTCAGGGTCCATGCGCTGCAACTGGGCGAATCGCTCCCGAGTGAATCCCTCGAGGCCTTCCGTATCAAAATCTTCATAGCGCGGAACCCATCCCAGCGCGGTCTCGGCCGCTCCGGTTGTGCCGGCGCATCGATCCAAGATCCACTTCAGGACGCGCATATTCTCTCCGAATCCCGGCCAAAGGAATTGCCCCGCCTCATCCTTGCGAAACCAGTTCACGTGAAAAATTCGGGGCGGCTCGGTCAGTTTCTTGCGCATGTCCAGCCAATGCCGGAAGTACCGCCCCATATTGTAGCCGCAGAAGGGCAGCATAGCCATTGGGTCGCGTCGCACCTGCCCGACGGTGCCGGCCGCCGCCGCGGTCATCTCACTGCCCATCGTGGCCCCCAGAAAAACCCCGTGGCTCCAGTTGAACGCCTCGAAGACCAGAGGCACGACGTTCGCACGACGCCCTCCAAAGATGATGGCGGAGATCGGCACCCCCTGAGGATCGAGTGCTTCGGGAGCCATGGCCGGATTGTTGGTGGCCGGCGCTGTGAACCGCGAATTGGGGTGAGCCGCTTTCTCTTTGGAGGCCGGAGTCCAAGGATTGCCCTTCCAGTCCAGACACTCGGCCGGAGGCGGGTCATCGTGGCCTTCCCACCAAACTGTCCCGTCCGGCTTGAGCGCCACGTTGGTATAGATCGTATCACGCGCGATGGTCACCATCGCATTGGGATTGGTCTTGGCATTGGTGCCCGGCGCCACCCCGAAGTAGCCCGCCTCGGGATTAATGGCCCACAAACGTCCGTCCGAACCCGGCCGCATCCACGCGATATCATCGCCCACGGTCCCTATCTTCCAGCCCTGAAACCGTTCAGGAGGAATCATCATGGCAAAGTTCGTCTTGCCGCAGGCGCTCGGGAAGGCTGCTGCGACGTAGCGCCGTTCACCCTCGGGAGACTCCACTGACAGGATCAACATGTGCTCCGCCAACCACCCCTGCCGCCGCCCCAGGTAAGACCCAATGCGCAAGGCTAAGCATTTTTTGCCCAGCAACACATTACCCCCGTAGCCCGAGCCCACCGAGATGATCTCATTGGTCTCGGGAAAGTGGCAGATGAAACGCCGATCGGGATGGCCGTCGAGGAGGCAATGAAGGCCCCGATTGAAGTGATTCGACTGCCCGAGATGATCCACCGCGATGCGACCCATCCGAGTCATGATCCTCATGTTGAGCACCACGTAGAGGGAGTCGGTCAACTCGATGCCAATCTGAGCCAATGGGGATCCTGGCGGTCCCATCAAGTAGGGCACCACATAGAGCGTGCGCCCCTTCATACCGCCGCGCGCCAACTCTAAAATTTTCTCACGCATGGACGCGGGATCGGCCCAATTGTTTGTGGGCCCGGCATCCTCGGCCAACTCGGTACAAATGAAGGTTTGGTGTTCGACCCGTGCCACATCGTTGGAGTTGGACCGGTGATAGTAGCAACCCGGCATCTTGTCCTGATTTAGCAGAACCAACACTCCCTCGCGTACCGCCTCGGCATAGAGGAAATCCTTTTCAGCCTCAGACCCGTCACACCAGAACACCGAGTCGGGCTGCGTGAGAGCCACTGTGGCGGTTACCCATTCCTGCAAGGCAGGATGGGCGATGGGCTGGGTGCCGTGGGGCGGCGTTTGGGTGCTGCTCACTACGTCACCCTACGCCGGTCCTTGCCCGAGGCACTCCGAATCTTGTCGCCCGAAGAACTCATCTTGGCCGCGCCTGCCTTGAGCCCGGCCCCGGCAATTAGCGCCGAGAGAAGCGTCGGTGAAGTACCTCCAGTGAACGCCGACAATCCTCACGTGATCCCAGCACAATGTAGAACCGGAACGATCGATCGCCCGGGCGCAACGGGACGTCAGAAGTCAGACGGAAGACCCAATTCGGCATCGCAAAAAATCGCGTCTGCGAAGCCCAAAAACCCGGTAAATAATAGTATTAGCAGAATCGCCACGGCCGATCGGCAAACGCTCAGAAACGGTCGGCAAAATCTCATCTGTTCCAGGAGAGTGTTGATCTGGACCTTTGTTGTGGAGAGGAACTTTCCGGCCCTAAAATCGGGTGTATCTTTTGACCCGCCCACCTCACCACTCTAAACCATCCATGAACTGTGGATGAACCTAAAAACACCATGCCCCAGCACGAAATCCGATTTCTCGAAGGCCCCCGTTCCCGGTGGGACAATTTTAAGTTCGTCGTCGATATCGCCTTGGAATTTATTCGGGGCTTCCGGGCGCTGCACTTTTCGGGGCCTTGTGTGGCCGTGTTTGGTTCGGCGCGGTTCACCGAGTCCAATCCCTATTATGGAACAACGCGGCAACTCTCCGCGGAGATCGCCAAACTGGGCTTCACCATCATGACCGGAGGCGGGCCCGGGCTGATGGAAGCCGCCAATCGGGGGGCTCGTGATGTGGGGGGCCGCTCGGTGGGTTGCAATATCGTGCTACCCATGGAGCAACATCCCAACCCTTACCTGGATAAGTGGGTCAATATCCGCTACTTCTTCGTCCGGAAGACGCTCCTCATCAAATACTCCTACGCCTTTGTCATCGTTCCCGGAGGGTTCGGCACGCTCGATGAACTCTTCGAGGCCATGACCCTGATCCAGACCGGGAAAATCAAGGACTTTCCGGTCATCATCTTCGGGCGCGAGTTTCACCAAGAACTCTTGGAGCACATCGAAAAAATGCGACACTTCAAGACCATCTCCGAAACGGATCTCCAAATGTTCTTGGTGACCGATTCCATCGATGAGGCGGTGGCGTTGATTCGCAAGACCATCCAGAAGTACGGACTCACGCGAGCCCAACGTAAACCGAGTCGCCTCCTGGGTGAGCGCTGGTAGGTATTGACCAGGTCGGTCTTGGAGGCTGTCTCGAGAAGGGGCTCATCCGGTAAGCGGTCCGAGCTTGCATCTCCGTGTTCACGAACTCGACGGTCGGGGTTCTCTCTGCAAAAAGGCACCCAGACCAGCCCCGTCGGAGAGTGCGCCCTGCCGGGCGCACTAAAAAAAGAGGGGCCGAAGCGAACTTCGGCCCCTCCGTGAATCAGACGCGACCGCTTACTTGCGGATGCGCGCGAACTGGGCGGCCTGGTTGGCCGGCACCGTCAGCGGGCTCACTGCGCCCGCGACATCGGTCCAAGGACCGCTGAGCGAGTTGGCCGACTGGAGGACACCAGCGCCCGTCCAGGTAATGGTGACCGTGCCGTCGGCGTTGGCCTTGATGCCAGTGAAGCGAGGGCCATCGCCGCCGCCCGAAGCCGTACCATGCAAAGCAATCTCGGCGACTTGCATCGAATTCGCCTTGGCGGCGTCCACGACGGTCGGGAAGACCAACTTGTAACTGGTATAGGACTTGGTGTTGGAGAACGCCAGCGTGGTGGTGTTGAACCGCGTCGGGTTGGCAGCCAGCGATCCCGAGGCGACAGCCTCGAAGACGGTGCCATCGTTGGATCCGAGGATCTGCCAGGTGGCCGGATCACGCTCAGGAGCGTCATTCGCGGTCGTGATGGTGATCGCGGAGATGACCGA
Source organism: Verrucomicrobiales bacterium (assembly GCA_005805505.1). Classification (GTDB taxonomy): domain Bacteria; phylum Verrucomicrobiota; class Verrucomicrobiia; order Limisphaerales; family UBA9464; genus SXXZ01. The sequence goes on from SYMJ01000235.1 coordinate 5,810, forward strand.
GGCGCCCGCCTTCGGGGTCACCGTGAAGCCGGTGTTCAGCTTGTCGAAGTTCAGATACTTCGTGTTGGTAGCTCCGTCGATGACCTTCGGAGCAGCCTCGCCGGCCGGATGTTTACTGGAGCTCGGAACGATGGTGTCGTCCTTGCTAAGCACGTTGCCCGCGAGGGCCGGAGTGAACAGTAGGAAGTCGAAGTCACCGTTCGAGGCGTTGTAACGCACCGTCTGCTGACCACTGAGCTTGACCGAGGCCAGGCTGCCGTCGGCATTGCGCATCGGCACCAGAGCATTGTTGCCCCAACCGCCGGTGGACGGCGACTCGAAGCTGCCCACCACCGTGGGGCTGCCGCCAGCGATCGTGGCGAACTGACCCTTCATGCGGGTGGCGCTGGCAGCACCGTCACCGTGGGAGAGACCCGCGTAGACGTTGTAGTCACCCGCCGGGAAGGTGCGGGTGTACTGGTACCACTGGCCGTTACCGATCCAACCCATCTTGAAGTTGACGTCAAGCTCACCCACGCCGCGGTCGCGGTCGCCGGTGCGGTCCATGGGAACCTGAGGGTCTTCACCGATACGGTAGAGGGGCGAAGCGCCTTCATTGCCGCGGGTGTAATCCTTGTTGTTGCCGGCCGATTGGCCCGCGAGGGCGCCGCCCCTATAGGGCATCAGGCTGGTCGCGGCCGGGGCCACGCCGTTGTTGTCGAAGTCTTCAGCCTCGATCGCGAAGACCGGGGTGCGGATGTTGGCCACACCGAAGGTCCAGGAGACGGTGCGATCGATGATCGTGAGGTTGACTGTGTGGGTCGAGCCGCCCGCCCAGCCACCGGCCGGAGCGGCGACAGTGACGGTGGCAACACCGTCCACGGTGACCACGGTCGCGGTCGCAGCAGCGCCGTCCACCTTGACGGAGACGTTGGCGGTGCTGAGGGCCGGGCCGGTGCCTTGGGACACCACCGCGGTGATGGCAGCATCGGTACCAGCACGGAACGGAGCGGCGCTCGAAGCGCGACCGGTGCGGGCCGGAGCGAAGGACTTGACGAAGGGAACGCCCTTGCTGCTCAGCGGGTACTGATAGGCCTTAATGCCGCCGTCGGCGTTGATGAGATTGCCGCTCAGGACGTCACCGGTGACAGGGTCGAATTGACGGGCGCCGAACTCGACGTTCGCGCCGCCGCCGCCCTCGTACCAAACGAGGCGGGCCGGATACAGACCGTCCTTCTCCACGTTGAAGAAGAAGGTGGTGCCGGAGCCGATGCCGCCGCCGTTGCCGCGACCGCCGGAGAACTCGCCAGCCACAACCGGGAAGGTGAATGCCTCACCCGGGTTGCCGAAGTCGAGGCGGAAGCCGTCGTCGCTGTTGACGTTGAAGGCATAGAAACCGGCCTTCAGGTCAAGGACCGTGAGGATCTCTTGAGCGAAGTTGTCGGTGCTGCCGGTGGTGCCCGGGATGCCCGGGACGCCCGGATCATCGGGGAAGTAGCCGCTGGAGGCTGCATCCTGGTTGTAGTTGATGACGCCGGTCTCAACGTAGTAGCCGTTGGCTCCGAAGAGACTCAGGTCGGCCACGTTCTTGGTGCCGATCAGGCCAGCGATGTGGGTCAGACCCCGATAGGTGTCATTGCCCATGCTCTCGCCGTTTTCCTGCTGGACGGTCTTCACGAGGAAGCCCTTGTTGGCAGTGTTCACGGCGGAGGCCGGCAGCGCGAGGCTGCCCGGCACGTTGGCGGCGTTGAGGATGCCGAAGGTGTTGGTCGCATCATACTTCTGGGCACCGGCCGTGAAGCGGACAACCACCGTGTGACTGCCCGGAGCGAAGTTCGCCGAAGGCTTGTATGTGTAGGTGGTCACGCCACCGGCAGAGGCCTTGGTCGGGGTGACCGCAGCGCCGTCCACGAGGAGGGCGAAGGAGGCCTGATCCGCAGCGGTGCTACCATCGGCCACCGACACCACGACGGGAACCGTCGGAACGTAGTTTCCGCCGGATCCGCGGAACGGGTGGATGAAGGACACGGCCGCCGGGGTGGCGCCGCTGGCGGCGCGGAACGCCTTCACAGCATCGGCCGCGGAGTCGTTGATGAGGAAGCGAGCCGAGGGGTTCGGGGCCACGCGCTGGGCGGACCACTCGAGGTTGGCCCCGCCGCCGCCCTCGAACCACACGGTACGGAACGGATAGGCACCGGCCGTCGGAACGAACACGGTCGCATTGACGTCGCTAGCGCCCTTACCGACATCGGCTTGGCTGACAATCAACGAGTCGAGTACTTCCTTGTTGTTGCCACCGACGGTGGTACGGAAGCCGTCATCGCTGTTGAAGGTCAGAGTATAAACGCCGGCCGTCGGGAACTGCAGGTAGGTGGTGATTTCCGCAGCGATGTTGTCGGTGTAGAGGTCGCCGTTGGCCTGGAACTCAGTAGCGCTAGGAACACCCGGGATTGCGTTGTCGGCGATCTGGCGTTCCACGGCACCGACGGTGGAGGAGAAGGCACCATTCTGACCCGGGGTCGCATCCGAACCGGAGGTCGGCTGGCTGTAGTTGATGACACCGGTCTCGGCGAACATGCCACCAGTAAAACCGGTCAAGTCGGCCACGTTGTCACCACGCAGACCGAGGAGTTGCTGCTCGGCGCGGGCGATGGTGTTGGGCTGGTCACGACGGGCGGTCTGATGGGTGCGGACATTGAAACCCTTCTTGGAGGTGTCCACGCTCGTGACGGCGAGGCTTGCCGGGATGGTCACGTAGGAACCCACGACGAACTCGCGGGTGGCGCTCACGGTGCGGCCGAGCGTGTCCTTGATGCTGACTTCGACCTTGTTGGTCGAACCAGAGGCCAAGGGAGCGGCGGCGTCACCGTAAACGATGGTGGAGGTGATGCCATCCTTGGCGACGGCCACCTTCGAAGAGATGTCGGTGCCGTTCAGCTTGACGGAGAGGCCTGTGGTCACGGCGATGGCCAAACCAGAGTCCACCGTGGTGATGGAGAAGCCGATCGGGCTGCCGGTCGCGCCACCGATGATGACATCATTGGCCGGGATGGTCTCCAGGCGGATGTTGTCAACATGGTGCGCTTCCCAAGCGCCACCAGTACGGCCGCCGAAAACGAGGCGACCCGGGGCCGGAGTGAAGGAGCTAGCCAGACCGCCGACCGGGGTCAATTCGACACCTTTCCAGAAAACCTTAACCTTACCTTCTTCGGTCAACACGGCCTTGAACTTTTCCCACTTCAGGTTCTTCATCCACAAGCCCCAGGTCGGGTCATCGAAGCCAACCTGAGCCACGTTGGAGTCATTGCCAGCCGTACCGTCGGCGTTGAGATCATCGGTGGTGTTCAGGGCGCCGGTTTGCATCGAGGATGCATAGTTCGCGTCGGTCGTCGCCAAGTTGCGGAAGGGAACTTCATCGTAGGTGCCGCCGGGCCAGACATTGCCGGGGCGCAGGGGCACCGGGAGCTGAGTGAGCAACTGACCTTCAACGCGGATGCTAATGCCTACGACGTCGGTGATGCCGCCCGGATGGTTACCGGATTGCCAGGTGTCGAAACCGATGCCCAGACCGGTCAAGGAACCTTCCTCGGGGAGGTTGGTTTCACCTTCGGTGCCGGCGTACGGGGAACCATCGGTGGCCAGGGGATCGCTGGCGCGGATGTAGTTGAGCGAGAAGCCGTCCGCGGGTCGGGCCGTGCCACCACCAATGCGGAGGTCGCACTCGAAGGTGAAGGCCTTGACGACGAGACCCTTGTCGAGGTCGTCGAACACCACGGTGGCGCGCTGGCCGCCCTTGGCGTCGGTGATGGACAGATACCCATCGGTGGCGCCGCCAGTGGCACCGCCGCTGGCGCGATATTCTGCCGCGGCCGCGCCCACTTCTTTGAAGGGGAGCTCCGAGGCAGTGTTGAAGTTAACCACGTTGGTGGCGGCATACGCCGAGCTACAGACCAGCCCGGCTGCCGTCATCCATCGCAGCAGATTTTTGTGTTTTTGACTCATAGGACTCGTATTTTTCAGACGACACTTAGCGACGGACAAGGGTTTCGAAACTTTTACAAGTTCGAGATATTTGCCGACGACAACGCGCAGTCGAGTTTGGGTGACCCGCGATCGATACACCTCGTTTGTAACGCCGGCAACCGCTTTTTTTAGTGAACAGCAAGGCCACAAGGAGGAACTCCTTTCACCTTCATTTAAAATTTCCCACAGAGTTGGTTCTTTTTGAAAGGAGGGACGATCTCCCGGCGAAGAAGAGGGGAGACCATGATGTCAAACCCCTCTTCCTCCCTCAGGCTCGCTGCCAAAACCCAAATCATCGGACTGCTCTGTTTGGCTCAGAGTCTGTCCGGGCAAATCCTCATATCCCATTGGGATTTTAATTCTGGATCGCTGAACCCGCAGTCCGGGCTGGGAGAGGCTCGTTTGGTCGGAGGAACCGCTTCAACCTTTGCAGCCGGTTATGAGAGCGAACCCGCTGGAGCGTGGAATATTAAGAGTTTCCCAGCCCAGGGAACCCTCCCGGGGACCGCAGGGGTTCAATTCAACCTGTCCACCGCGGGGTATTCTTCTGTCGGGCTCTCGTTTCAAATCCGACACAGCAACACCTCGGCCAACTCCGAACGCGTACTCTGGTCCATCGATGGCCAACAGTTTACCGAGGCCACTCGCTTCAACCTCGCCCCGGCCAGCACAGGAACCGGTGAAACCTGGTACCAACGGTCGGTGGATTTGCCCTTGGCAGCAGCCAATCAAGCCAACTTGTCGGTCCGCATCGTCTCGGATTTCGATCTGGGGACCGAGGGGCGCTATTTGGCTTCCCGACTGGGCTCCAGCTATTCCACCAGCGGCACCTGGCGTTTCGATAATGTTAACTTCTCCGCAGTCCCGGAACCCGAGGAGTACGCAGCACTGAGTGCGCTCACTTTGGTGGGATTTGGGTTGTGGCGGCGGCGGTTTGCAGCAAACCGAGGCCCCTTGGCTACCACAGAAACGAGTGAGTTTCGGTAACCGGATGCGTGTTATCTAACAATACGGCTTTCCATGCAGTCACAGTTCCCAACCGAGCCGACTGTTTGGAGTCGAGGATCACCCGAGACCATCGACGTCCGAGAAACCCCCGTTTCACTTCCATCTCCACTGTTTCAACAGATCCCGACTCGGTGCCCCGCAGTTCCATCCGGAGGCGCAGCGGACCGGATAATTGACCAGAAACCTTCCAAAGCACCTCAAACTGCATCCCAGCCCGCTTTTCGGGATGATTCCGAAGCAACTCCTGATAGGCATCCCGCTCGTACAAGCTGGGAGAGAGGGTGTGACGGCCTTGAAAATCGACAAAATGCGGCAGCACTTTGATTACCTTGCCCTCGGCACCCAACAGCACACCGGCTGATAGCCCCAGCGCAAACAACAGTGGTTTCATTCAGAAAGGACCGCGTTGCGGGAAAGAAAGGACCGCCGGACGCGGCGTAAAGCTAGGCACAGATCGGAGCGCCGAGGAGGCATCTGAAGCCGGTGCGGTGAAGAGCGAACGCGCCGAACTCTCAAAACTGCGAGCTCCACCTCCGTTGCCAAAGGATCCAAACCCGCCATCGCTGGCCGAGGGCGACACACCTCCACCCGATTTTGAGAAGATCCCTGCATCGGGTGTCGAGATAGGAGAACCCGGCGCAACGGTCGGATCAAAACGGCGACTAGGATCGCCATCAATGCCACCGGCCGGAGCCACGGGATTACCCAGCGGGTTGGCCGCCGCCGGATTGGCAAAACCCGAACCCGCACCTGTACCAGGGCCCGTCGAGCCTGCGAAGCCATCTGCCCCAGATCCACCGATCCCCGCCCCGGACCGGGCAGACGGAGAATTGAACGAAAAAGTCCCACCAGCAGAAGATTCGGACTTTGATCCGCTGAACCACGTCCGGTGATCGGCTTCAGGCGAGAGAATTTCCGAGATGGATCGGGACGGCACCGAATCGGTCAACGTCCCGTCACCTCGGAGCGATTCTGAATTGGCATTCCTAACCGAACTCCCCACAGAACGATCGGCATCGTCCGCCAGCGTTGACGCCTTACGAGGTTTGGACGGTTCGTCGGACCCGCCATCATCGAAATCGGTCTTCTGGGACGCATCGTTGCGGGAACGGCGGGAACGGCCGCGTTCCCGGCTAAAATTGGGAACTTCATCGGTCTCGGCCTTTTTGCCCGACTCGATTTGATCGGACTTTTCGACCTCCCGGGGCTTCACCGAGCCCGGTTCGGCCAGCCAGTTCTTCTTGCGATCGTATTCATCCATCAAGCGCTGCTGCGCCTTAGGATCCATATTGGGAATGGCGGTGGACGGAGTGGGCAAGGACACATCAATGGCCCCTCCCAGCGAATTGCCGGCACGAAACACGTCGAACTGACGGTTGCGCAGAAGCTTGTTCATGGTGCCCACACGTTCAGCCTCCGACTGAAGTCGGTATCCGGCACCTTCTTCAGGCCGTAAGGCTCCGGAGGTTTGCGCCTTGTCGCCCGCCATGATCGGCAACAAGGCCAACCCTACGACGCCGAGCATAATCGATACTCTGCCGCGGTTCATGACCTATAGATAAGGCCGAGACCCGGGATGCGTCAAAGGCCATTGCTAACCTATCCCCGGGCGACCGTGGAACCTATCGCCGGACCTGATCCCCCTCCGGAGCGGGCACTCAGATACGCCTCGCGAAACTGGGAAGCCCGCACGCGAAACCAATCCCAATTGCCGGCGGCCACCTGACGGGAGTCGAACAAGGGGCTTCCGATGCCGAAGGCATCGGCTCCGGCGTCGCAAAAGGCGGCCAGAGTCTCGACCGTGACCCCACCGGTGGGCATCAGCGGAATTTCCGGGAATGGAGCCTTCACGGCCCGGAGGTGATTCGGTCCCAACTGGTCTGCCGGGAACACCTTCACCATCGTAGCCCCGAGGCTCCAGGCGGTGAAGATTTCGGTCGGAGTCATCGCTCCCGGAAAAATTGGAACACCCAAATCAACACAGGCGCGAATAACCTCCGGCAACACCACGGGGGTAACGATGAAACTCGCCCCCGCGTCCAGAGCCAGCTTGAGACCCTCCATCGAAGTGACCGTCCCGGCACCCACATTGCCGCGGTCACCCAACAAATCTCGGGTGAGGCGGATTAGGTCGGCCGCCCCGGGACTGTTCAAGGTAACCTCCAGGTTAACCAGACCCCCGGCCATCACCGCAGGAACCAACTGCTCGACTTGAGCTCGGGGAAAGAAACGGAGGATGCCAACAATGGGCATCGAACGGAACAACGTGTCATTGAAGGGCGTGCTCATTGAAAACGCGGAAGACTCTTTTTTGGAGGCGCTTCACTGGCCGGGGGCCAATCGGCGCCAGATCCGACGCTGCCCCATTTCGGCCAGTCCGTCGACTTCGATGGCATTCCAGCGCGGGCTCAATCCGCATTCAGTAGCGGCCATCGTGTAGGCCTCTCGCAACGCCTCTCCCGCTGCCAGAATGATGGGCGACTTCCCTGCCTCAAGCGAACGCACCTCCGACCCGATCAACAGTCCGCTGAGGAAGGAGCGGTTGGAGGCCCCGGAGCAGCCCCGGAGCACCTGGCGGGTCCTCACCTGAAACAAGTTTGCGGCAAGCCCGGCCCGAGCCGACGCCGCCACACCTTCCCTGAAGCCATCCCAGTCCATCGCTCCCTCTGGCTCGCCGACCGATGCAAGATCCATAGAATGCCGAAGCATACTTTGTGTGCGCAGCATCTCGAAGAGTTCCCCGGTCATGAAGGTCGTGATCGCGGTGAGAGCGCCCGATTCGAGATGGAGGTGTTTTGAATGAGTTCCAGGCAACACCAGCGTGGCCCGAAGTGGAAGGAGGTCGCAGACGTGTTCGGCCCAACCCAGTGCCTGGGTTTCTTCACCGCGCATCATGTCGTTCTGCCCGCGAACCCCTGAAATCAAATACACACCCGGCTCAACCCACTGACCCAGCACGCTCGAACCCTCCAGAGAAAACGGCAGGAGGGCATACGGCAACTCGCGCCAGCCAATGCTCGAACTGGCCATCCCAGAAACCATCACCGGCAGCCCCACCGGTGCACCTAAGCGCAACAGTGCTGCCTGAAGCGCCTCGCGAAACGCCAAAGCCCGATCTCCGCCGCGAGCCGCTAAACGTGCTGCACCGTCCTCCGAAGCAACCTCACGAAGCCCCTCCGGGCCATGCCACCGGAGGCGAAGTCGCGAAGTTCCCCAGTCACAGGCGATAAAATTCATTGCGCTGACTTCCATCGGCTCCATTCCAAACCCGGGCGATCGACCCGGAAGCTCACCAGTCGTTTCTCGTGCGCCTCGGTCACATAGACGGTGCAACCGTCGGCCCCCCCGAAGCAGAGATTGCTCGGATTTGGCCCAAGCACGTCGATCTCCCGAAGAATCTCAGCGTTAGGAGAGAGCTTCACAACGGTACCCTTCCCGTGGCGGGTCGCATACAAGTTGCCATCGACATCACACCGCATGCCGTCGAAGCCATGGTCCGGAAACTCCTTGAAGAGACGTCGATGTTCCAGCGAACCGTCGCTACGGATATTAAAGACCCAGATGCGCCGCTGAATGCTTTCGTTGACGTACAACCGCTTTCCGTCCGGGCTGACTTCGATGCCGTTGGTCGTGCCCATTCCTTCGGCCTCCCGGTGGGCCTTGCCATCCGTATCGATCCGCCACAACTGACCGGTGCTGTCCTTCCAGTTCGGATCGCTGGCGTACAAGGTTCCGTTGGCGGCGATGGCTAGATCGTTGGGCTGATTCATCCGACCCTCGTGAACCACTTGCACCACTTCCCGAGTGACTGGGTCGATCCGATGAATCTTGTGAGCGGTATAGTCGGCGACATACATCCGACCGGAACGATCGAAGCGGATGCCATTGCCGGCACTTCCCTCGGGCAAGGCGACGAAGCGTTCGGCGCGTCCGTCTGGAGTCACCCGTACGATATTTCTCGGATCGCCAAATCCGACACAAAACACAAAACCCTTGCGGTCACAGGCCGGGCCTTCGATGCCGCGGGTGAAACCTTCCGAAGAGAAGGGTTTGGCCAACCACAGCGTCTCGGCAGAGGTCGAGAGAACCCACTGCAATGCGATCACTCCGAGCGCACAAAACCTACGGGAAATCATGGCTCTACGATGGCTGAGTGTTTTTCAAAATACCAGCAACCGCGTGAGGGGATGGCTGCCGAGAACCGTGTCTCTACAAAAAGGGGGATGGATTGCTCCACCCCCCTTTCCTGCGAACTAAACCCTTCTTCAGCGCTTAATGGCGCGGAGGAATCGGGCGGAATCGGTACCTAGAGGCAGTGTGATCGGAGTGTTTACTCCCGACTGCAACACCCACGGACCGTTGAGGCTCGGAGCGACCTCGAGGACGAATCCGGCCGGCAGCGGTTGCGGATTGGAGGTGATCGTGAGCTGACCATTAACCAAGGCCACCGAGATGCGCGGAGCCGTGGTGACCGGACCGCCCACCGGCGGGGTCGGATCATCCTTCGGAGCCGGGTGCGAGATGACCGTGTAGAAGTTGACTTCCTTGGTGGAATTGGCTCCTTGATCCGGCTTGTTCTGCAAGTTGATCTCACCCTTAGCAGCCACGAGGATTTGCTGGGTTGTCATGGCGACACTCATGCCGACCGAGCGGATACCACCCACCGGCGAAGTGTTGACGAAGGGCAGGAAGCTCGGCGTGAGCGGCTTGACCGTCTTGGTGGCCGCCTCGAATTCAAACACACGGGCAGCCACCTGCTGGGCTTCATAACCGTCGGGCTTGGAAACCCAGGCAACCGTGAAGCGACCCAGACCGTCAGCGGCAACCACCGCGCGATCGGCATCGGCTCGGAAACCGCCCTCGCTCACATCGGCCAAGGCCGCGAGCGTGCGAGTGGTTCCATCCCAAATGGCCACGCGGATGGCCGAAGAGCCCACAACCCGACCCACGAGGAACACCCACGGTTGATTGATGTGGCCACCCAGGCGGGTGCCATCTCCGCGACCCGCGTCGAAGTTCTCACCCGAGGCCGTCTGGGCCACCGGTTCGCCCTGAAGTGCGCCGGCATTGTTGTAGAAATAGAACTTGCCCGCGACGCGCACGGCAAAACCACCTTTAAAGGCGGCCACGTTGGCCCAGAGATCGCCGTCGGCGACCTTGAAGGCTTCCTTTACTACCTTGCCATCGGCCGAGAAAATGGTCGCGGTGGCGCAATTGCCGTCGGTGCGCAATTGGTTCGAACGGTCTTCGACCACGGACACGAAGTTGCCGTCACTGAGACACACCACATCGCCACCGAAGCGGGAGATTTGGTTGCCCGGAGCCGTGCCGGATGCGCGGCGGCCGTTGGCCGAATCCTGTGCCTTGCTCAGAGCGGTTTGTGTGAGCGCGGTCGGATCGAGCTTGAAGGTCTGCACCGTCCCGTAGCGACCATCACCCAGGCGATCGAAGCCACCGGTGAAGCGATTGTCGCTGTTGAACCCTTCCACCACGTGCGGAGAGGCCTCGATACCCGTAATGAAGTTCACGGCACCCGGACGAGCATCACCCGCAACACGGCCCGGATTACCATTTTGCCGAGAAGCATTGATTGCCCCCTTGAACGGAACACCGGCGTCGTTGAAGGACGCTTCACCCAGCTTCATGGCTCCGCCGTTGGCTGGCTGCATCGCCACCACATAACGCTGCTCAGTAGTGCTGCCATCGGCAAAAGTGTTGCCCTCAATGAGGAACGTGGAGGTGCCCACCACGGAAGCAAACGGCTCCCAGTTGCCCAGCGCATCCGCCGCCGGAACGATCATCGCGGTGTCAGAGACGATGCGCTTGAGACCGGCCGACTCGATGCTGCCCGGACGCACCGGAATCACGAATTGGCGCAGCGCCACGACGCGCTTATCGGGATCACCGCTATTACGACTCTCCCAAACCACGGCGATGGAATCGTTGCGGAAGGCCACACGCGGATTCTTAGATTCCAAGGTCTCCGGAGCCGGAAGCTCCTTCTCGCTGACATAGAATGTCTTGCCCAAGGCCTTGCCCGTGGCGTCAAACACACGGCCCAGGATGATCCGGCCATTGCCGACCGCACCGGCCGTGTCGGCGAAAACCACCGCAACGCGTCCGAGGGAATCAATACCCACATCGCAGCGTCCCGGAGCCAAGAGCTCCATGTCATCAGCCACCGTCTTGCTCCAACGCAGCGTGCCATTGGCATTGAGGACCGTGAGCCAGACGTGGTTTTTGCCGGCGTCATCTTTACCAACGGCCACCGAAGCGTAGGCATCATTGCCGTTGCCATGGAAACCCACGCCGTCACCGCGTCCGCCATTGCCGGCGATCGGATTGCCCGAGACCGCGGCCAGATTGATATTGGTTGAAACCGCCGTGCCCGCATTGTCGAACAACCGGACCCGGCCCGCGCCGTTGTCTGAAAAACGCACCGCAAATCCGCTCTTGGTGACACCGGACCCATGCCACATTTCAGCCTTGGTGGCAGTAGCGCTGGCCAACTGGGTGGCCTTGATCTCCTTGCCGGTCTTGTCCACCACGCGAACGGTCACGTGATTGGCCGCGGCCTCGCCCTTGTAAAGGGTGACCAAATCATCGCCCTGACGGCTTTCACCAATCACGACCACATTGCCTGTAGAGAGGAACTCCCAATCGCCGATGCGAATGTCTCCCGGACGGGCGCCGTATTCGACAGGGACACCATTCACGATACCCACCGGAATGCCCGCGTCGGTCAACAACTGCACCGCGGGCCAATCGCCAGCACCTTGATAGCCCGCAAACTCCAACACCTCGAGGCCGAGATCGAAGGCCGTCGAGCCCATGCCCAAACCATCACCGAAGAGGTTGGACTTAATCTTGGGTCCCCAACCCGTGCGGCCAGAGATCGCGCTCCCGTCCTTGCGGAAGTAGGAAAGGAAACGCGAGGTGAGCGTTTGTCCGACAAAAGCGGGATCCACCGAAGTGATGGTCGCCTCGGCTGTAACCGGCTTGCTGTCGCGGTCAAACAAAGTCCAAACCGCTTCCAAATCGGCCAGGTCAGAACCGTCATCCTCCCACCCGACCATCACGTTGCCATTCCGGCCAATGGCCACACCGAGGCTCTCAGTGCTGCCATTGTTGAGAATGTCGGAGGTGTTGACATACACAGTCTCGCCCACCGGGCTGACACCGTTGTCTTCTGGCTTAGTTGGAAGCGCTTGGCCGTAAACCTGACCGGCCAGCAGGGCGGCGGTCAGGAATGGTAGTGATTTGGAGGGTTTCATTAGCAGATGACGTAGTGCGTTGATGACACCCCTGGCACGAGACCAGCACCCAGCAGAGCCTTGGAGCGAGTGCGCCAAAGGGGGATGGGTTGTCTGGAGACCTCCCGGGGAATTAGAACGATTGCTACGCCGACCTCGGATTGCCCGCAACTGTTTTCAGGATTTTTCCAAAAAAACGTCAAAACCCAATAAACCATGCAGTTTTAGCCTGATTTAAAGCAACCCAGTCCAGGCTCCGACGATCTAGGTCTAGGCCCCGGAGATGCAATCCACTGCTCCAACACGGGGGCCTACTTGGCAGTCGACCGCCCCACCCGCTTCATGATCTCCACGTAGAAGACCGGCGTCAGGAAGAGCCCGAAGACCGTGACTCCGATCATGCCTGAGAATACCGCAACCCCCATGGCCTGCCGCATCTCAGCGCCCGCTCCGGAGGAAATCACCAAGGGATACACCCCCGCGATGAAGGCAATGGACGTCATCAAGATCGGCCGCAGGCGCAGCTTGCAAGCCTCGAGCGCGGCCGAGACAGGGTCTTGTCCCTCCCGCTATTTCTCCCGCTGTTTCTCCCAAGCATACTCCACGATGAAAAAGGCGTTCTCACAAACCAGACCGCTCCTGCCTCCGATGACCGCGTCGGTTGGATCCAAAGAAGCTGCATCCGATAACCAGGCGACGCAGCCCCTCCTGTTATTGAAGCAAATCGAGCCAACGAAAATAAACTCTGTTCTCGAGGTTTCCAAGCCCTCGGAAGCACCACTTTTACCTCTGGAAGAAGGTCTCACTTAGATTTCACTGAATCGAGCCACGCCTTGAGTTCGACTGGGTGATCGGTTTGCACCCCATCGACCCCCAGACCCAGAAACTTCTCCCAATAGCCCGGCCGCTCGTCGGGACGCTGAATATCTGGCCACACTCGAATGCCTAAATCTCGGCACCAATCCACGAACTCCCGAGACGGCGCCAGATCCACTACCTCAGGGCGATATTGGGAAACAAAGTGCCGCAGTGCTTCCTCATCACGCAGCGCCTCAGCTGGAGGGCTCAGGATCATTCGGACACCGGGCAACGCCTTGCGCCACCGCACCGCACCACCCGGAGAGTCATACACCCAGACTTTCGACTCCATCCCCGCCTGTTTCAAGATGCGCACCACATCGGCCGGATCCCCCGCCTTAAAATCCAAGTAAACCTGGATCCGACCTCGGCACGCCTCCAGCGCTTCCTGAAGGCGCGGAATACGAGAGGAGGCAATATTGGTCCGAGCCTTGTCCGCCACCTTCAGCGCCGACAACTCCGCCCAAGTCTTCTCAGAAACCCGACCCTTGCCATCGGTCATCCGGTCGACTGTGGCATCGTGCATGAGCAAGTACTGCCCATCACTGGAACGACGCACATCCATCTCGACCAAATCCGCGCCTGCCTGGATTGCGCCTTCGATGGACTCGAGGGTGTTTTCGTGATTTCGGACATGTTCCCCGCGATGGGCTACCACCATCCACCGCAGAGCCCCGGGCAACGAATTGGCCGGCCGATCGGCCGCCCAAGCCATTGCAGCCAAAGCCACCCCAAGAATCCCCCATCCAAATATCCCACCCCGTTTCATTGAAAAAAACCCTGACTCACTCCCACTTCCAAGCCCAGCCAGAACCCACCTGCCCCATCCTCCGCACCCACCAGCAAAGCCCTCACAACCGACACCCATTGATCCGCCGGATCGCCGCAATGAGACTGGGCCTGCTGAACACAAAGCGGCAGCGGGACCGGGCCGGAGCGAGCATTGGAACGTCGACACCCTGATCCCCATCGCGCGGCCGCGCGAAAGCCGAGCCTGTCCCCACGTTCCCTGCGAGCGCAGGACCGTTCCCGCGGAGCCTACGCCCAGCAACGCACCAAAAAACCACCCCCCTTCGGAGCCAACTTCTCATTACTAGAAATAATTGAGAGTGGCCCCTTTTGTGTAAATAAGTGGGACCGACCCCGCATGCTACCACCGCAATTCGATCGCGCCCCCAGTTGACGGGACGCTTTCCTATTCCAAGATGAATCCATAGCCTGTCACTGATCATTATGAAGCCCGGTTTAGCCTATTGTCTTGGTTGGCTGTTGGCCTTAGCGGCCATGGCTGCGGGCACAGCAGGCGAGCCCGAGACCCGGTACCTCCGGGAGGTCAAACCTCTGCTGACCCGGCACTGCGTCAGTTGCCACGGAGCCGAACATCCCAAAGCCCACCTCCGCCTAGATACCGCCGCCGGTGCTCGGAAAGGGGGCGAATCCGGACCCGCAGTCCGCCCTGGAAAACCCGCCGAAAGCCTCCTCGTTCAGGCACTGGAAGGTTCCCACAGCGACATCGAACGGATGCCCTACCACAGGCCTCCGCTTCACCCCCCCGAAATCGAGACACTCCGCCGTTGGATCGCCGACGGAGTCGCCGCCCCAACCCAAGAAGTCCCAGGCGTCTTCGTTCACTGGTCCTTCATTCCACCCCAACGCCCCCCAACGCCCCGAACCGCCGCCACACACCATCCGATCGACGCCTTCATTCGCGACACCTTGCAACGCCTCCGCGTTCGACCCTCGGCCCCGGCCGACTCCGCCACCTGGTTGCGCCGGGTCCATCTCGATCTCATTGGCCTGCCCCCCCAACCCGAGGTCGCCGCCCGGTTTGTCACCACCGACAGCCCAACCGAACGCGACCGCATCCTCGAACACCTGCTCGCCTCACCGCATCACGGAGAACGCTGGGGCCGCTGGTGGCTCGACGTCGCCCGATATGCCGACTCTAACGGATACAGCGTCGATGCCCCTCGATCCATTTGGCCTTACCGCGATGGCGTCGTCGCTGCTTTCAACGCCGATCAACCCTTCGATCAATTCCTCATCGAGCAACTCGCCGGAGACCTCCTGCCCCAGGCCACCGTGGCTCAGCGCGCAGCCACCGGCTTCCACCGCAACACCCAGATCAACCAAGAAGGCGGTATCGATCCGGAACAATTCCGCATCGAATCGATCTTCGACCGAGTCGCCACCACCGGTTCGGCCCTGCTCGGCCTGAGCGTCGGCTGCGCCCAGTGTCATGACCACAAATTCGACCCCATTTCCCACCGCGACTACTACGGCCTGTTTGCCTTTTTCAACAATCAGGACGAACCCACCCTCGAAATCGAAGGACTTCCCTCCGGCATCAGCGAACCCAAAGCAAAGTCTCCGGGATGGGCCACCACGTTGGTCTTGAGCGAACGCACCCAACCGCGCGAAACCCAACGCTTCATCCAGGGAGATTTTACCCGCCCCGCCGAACCAGTGCTGCCCGCGACACCAAAAGTCCTGCCGCCCCTGCCTCCGAAGAATGGCCGGTACCAGCGCCTCGACCTCGCCCGATGGCTCGTGTCACCCAATCATCCCCTCACTGCCCGCGTGCTCGTTAACCGAGTGTGGCAGCAATACTTCGGGCGCGGCCTCGTGGAGACGGAGAACGACTTCGGGACCCAAGGCACCCCGCCCACCCATCCAGAACTGCTCGACTGGCTGGCCGTTGAGTTCCAGGAATCCGGCTGGAGCCTCAAGCACTTGCACCGATGTATCGTGAAGTCGGAGACCTACGGGCAGTCATCCATCGCACGGCCTGACCTGCGCGAAATCGACCCCCTCAACCGGTGGCTGGCGCGGCAAAACCGCCTCCGCCTCGACGCCGAAATTATCCGCGACGTGGCACTGGCCGCCTCCGGTCAACTCGACCGCTCTCTGGGAGGCTCCCCGGTGCAACCTCCGCAACCCGCCGGCCTCGGCGCCTTCACACAAAGCAACCGCGACTGGATGGCGAGCAGCGGCGGGCAACGAGTCCGACGCGCGCTCTACACCCGGATCCAGCGAGCGACGCTGCATCCCGCCCTAGCCGTCTTCGACGCACCGGACACCTTCACCACGTGCACCCGCCGACTGCGGAGCAACACCCCGTTGCAGGCGCTGACATTGCTCAATGACACCCAGTTCCACGAACTGGCCCTGCACATCGCCCGTCAAATGGCTTCCACACAGGGAACAGATGCCGATCGGATCGCCGGCGGGTTCCTCCGATGCACCGCACGGCACCCAGCGCCCGCGGAATCACAGCGACTGCTGCGCCTGCTCCGCGAAGAGCGGTCGGCCGGCGGATCCAACGGAGCCCCACCTGAGGGCGGCTGGCTGGCCGTGGCCCGCGTGTTGCTCAACCTCGACGAAACCATCACCCGGGAGTGACCCAACCCGTTGCCGCCATGGATAACCACCCCCTCCCTCAATCGCTGCAAGACCTGACCCGAAGGCACTTCTTCGGACGTTGCGCCATGGGCTTGGGCAACCTGGCACTGGCCTCGATGCTGGCCGAAGGGCAAACCGGCCCAACTTCAGGCTCAACTTCAGGCCCAACTTCCGCGCCGGCCGCAGCGGAATCGCTCAAGACCCCGGCCACGCATCACCCGGCCCGCGCCAAGAGCATCATTTACTTGTTCATGGCCGGTGGCCCTAGCCAACTCGAACTCTTCGATGCCAAACCGCGGCTCAACCAACTCAGCGGTCAACCCATTCCCAACTCGTTTCTGGAAGGCAAACGCTTCGCCTTCATGGACTCGTCCTTCAAGAACAAGTCCACCTTGCTTGGGTCCAAGCGCACCTTCCGCCAATTCGGACAATCCGGAGCTAGCGTCAGTGATTTGCTGCCGTACACCGCTGGCATCGTCGACGACATCGCCCTGGTGAAAAGCTGCGCCACCAACCTGTTCAACCACGCCCCGGCCAAGCTCTTCATGAACACCGGCAGCGGACAGTTCGGCCGGCCGAGCATGGGATCGTGGGTGACCTACGGGATCGGCAGCGAATCGCGCGACCTTCCTGGATTTGTCGTGCTTCAAAGCGGGCCGCGCGGGCCGCGAGGTGGGGCTGTCAATTGGTCCAGCGGATTCTTACCCACCAGCCATCAAGGGGTTCCGCTGCGGGGCTCGGGCGATCCCATTCTGAATTTGAGCCGACCTCCCGGAATTAGCGCCCAATCGCAGCGTCGAACCCTCGATGCCCTCGGCGACCTGAACCTCCGCCGAGCCTCCGAAACTGGCGACCCAGAGATCGCCACCCGCATTGCCAGCTACGAGATGGCCTACCGCATGCAATCCAGCGCGCCCGAACTGACCGACCTTCAGGGCGAGACCGATGCCACGCTGGCGCTTTATGGCTGCACCCGCGACACCCCCAGTTTCGCCCGCAACTGCCTGTTGGCCCGCCGACTCGTCGAACGCGGCGTTCGGTTCGTGCAGCTCTACCACACCAACTGGGATTCCCACGGCGGCCCCGGCGAAACCCTCGAGAACGACCTCGCGAAGGTTGCTCACCAGGTGGACCAAGGCTGCGCGGCCTTGATTAAGGACCTAAAATCCCGTGGCCTGCTCGAGGATGTGCTGGTCGTTTGGGGCGGCGAATTCGGTCGTACCCCCATGGGCGAAACCCGTGAGAAGACCGGACGCAACCACCACATCGATGCCTTCACCATGTGGTTTGCCGGCGCGGGCATCCGGGCCGGGCAAGTTCTGGGCGAGACCGATGAACTGGGTTTCAACCCCGTGGTCGACCGCGCCCATGTGCATGACATTCACGCCACTCTGCTCCACCTGCTCGGATTGGATCACCAACGCCTGACGTTTCGATTCCAAGGCCGCGACTTCCGGCTCACCGACATCCATGGACAACTGCTGCACAAGCTTCTGGCGTGAGCCAGAGTTTAAATTTCCCTCGGCTCCTGGATCGACTATTTCCAACTCAGACACTGCATGAATCCCCTGCGTCAATTGCTGCCCTTGTTGGTCGCCGCCGTGCCTCTGGCCGCTGCCATTGAAGAACTGCGTCCCAAGAGCGACTTAACCCCTCTGCCCTACCAACAAACCCCGCATCCGATGCCCAACTATCTGGCGGGTCAGCGCTGGGGCATCGAGGGCGAAAAAATCACCCGAATGCAGGAACCCTTGGCACCCGCCAAATCCGCCGAACGGATCGTTCTGCGTTCGGGTTTCCAAGCAGAACTATGGGCGGCCGAGCCCCTCCTCCTGAAACCCATCAGCATGGCGTTTGACGGACGCGGACGGCTGTGGATCGCCGAGACGGTCGATTATCCGAATGAATTGCAGAAACCCGGCGAAGGACGCGACCGGATCAAAATCTGCGAAGACACCGACGGCGATGGCAAGGCAGACAAGTTCACCCTCTTCGCCGACAAGCTCTCAATTCCGACAGGCCTCTGCCACGCCAACGGTGGACTGATCGTGATCGAGGGCGGGCAGACGCTCTTCTTGCGTGACACCAACGGCGACGATCAGGCCGACGAACGCACGGTGCTCTTCAAGGGGTGGAACATGGGCGACACCCATGCCACGGCGAGCAACATCCGCTACGGGCACGACAACTGGGTCTGGGGCGTGGTCGGCTACAGCGGGTTCGACGGCGAGGTGGGCGGCAAGCGCGTCAAATTTGGCATGGGCGTTTTCCGCTTCAGGCCCGACGGATCGGCCCTTGAGTTCGTCCGCTCCAGCAACAACAACACCTGGGGTCTGGGCTTGTCCGAAGAAGGCTACGTGTTTGGCTCCACGGCCAATGGCAATGCCGCGTGGTACATGCCCATCCCCAACCGATACTATGAGGCGGTCAACGGTTGGTCGGCGGCCCGCATGGAATCCATCGCCGACAATCAACTCTACCACCCCATCGCCCAGAACGTCCGCCAAGTAGACTGGCACGGCAAATACACCGCGGGCGCCGGCTCAGCCTTATATACCGCCCGAAGCTTCCCCAAGGACTACTGGAATCAGGTCTCCTTTGTCACCGAGCCGACGGGCCACCTCATCGGGCAATTCCGTTTTCAGGGATCCGGGGCCGACTTCAAGGCGATCAACGAAAAGAACTTCCTGGCGAACGACGACGAATGGTTCTCGCCCATCATGGCCGAGGTGGGGCCGGACGGTGCTCTGTGGGTGCTCGATTGGTATAACTTCATTATCCAGCACAACCCCGTGCCCAACGGGTTCAAGAACGGCAAGGGCAACGCCTATGAGACTCCGTTGCGTGACAAGATCCACGGCCGAATTTACCGGGTTACCCACCGCGACGGCCAGACCGCTCCGAAGGTCAACCTGTCGGGCCGAGACAGCACTCGTTGGCTGGAGGCTCTGGGATCGCCCGTCATGGAGGTTCGCCTTCAGGCCCAACGCCGGTTGGTCGAAACGCAAGACCGCTCCCTCGTACCGGAATTAGTACGGATGACCTCGAACACCACGGTGGATGAGTTGAACCTGAACCCGCGGGTGCTCCACGCGCTCTGGACCTTGCACGGGCTAGGCGCATCGGACGCCGTGTCTCTGTCCGTCCTGCGCCACGCCTCACCCGCCGTGCGTCGGGCCGCGGTCATGACACTTCCTGCCGACGGATGGACCGCCGCCGATTGGAAACAACTTCTCGTCTCAGAAACCGACGCCCAAGTCCGTCTGACAGCGCTCCTGACGGTCGCCGACCGGGGCAACACCGCTTCGATCTTTCCGTTGATCGAAGCCTTCCAAAACGCGCAGAACACCACCGATCCCTGGCTCAAGGACGCCCTCACTGCAGCAGGAACCCAGCACCATCAAGCCTTCCTAACTTCTTCCCTCTCGGTGGCCCCAACAACCTCCGGTGCACTGGAGGTACTTCGCACCGTGGCGCGCCATCACGCGGCCACTGAACCCAATGCCCTGAGGTTAGCACTGGCTGCTGCGGGCGCCCCTCCCACCGTCTCCGCCGCCATCCTGGAAGGATTGACCGCCGGATGGCCCGCCCAACGCATCCCGGCGCTCACGCCCAGTACCATCGCCCAAATTCAGGCCGCCGTGGCCAAGGCCCCCGACGCAGGCAAGGTGGCTTTGGTGCAACTCACCACGCAGTGGGGACGGAGCGACCTTCTCGCCCCCCAGATTCCCGCAATCTCCGAACGGCTGGTCCAGGCTCTTTCACAAGGCACCGCCACGGATTCCGACCGGATCGAGGCCGCCCGTCGCCTGGTCGCCATCAACGACTCTAAGGCCTCGGTCACGGCAATCTTGGGCCAGATTCATGTGCTCAGCACCCCAGGCCTGGCCAACGGGTTGATCGGAACGCTGGCTGCCTCGCGGATTGCCGAAACCTCCCCGGCGGTCTTGGCTCATTGGACAGAGCTTTCACCCACCATGCGCCGTAACGCCACCGCCCTGCTGCTGCGGCGCAAGGAATGGGCCCTGGGACTCCTGGGCACGGTGGAAGCCGGCACCTTGCTGGCTGGCGACCTCAGCCGAGATCATTGGAGCCAGCTCAGCGGCCATTCCGACGCATCGGTGTCGGCCAAGGCTCGATCCCTGCAGAAGGCCGGTTCACCGAAGTCTTCGGCGGCCATGGAGACGTTGATCACCCAACTCCAGCCGGTGGCCCTCAAAGCGGGCAAAGCGGACCACGGCCGGGAGGTTTTTGAGAAAAACTGCATCGCCTGCCACGTGCTCGATGGCAAGGGCGGCCGCATCGGGCCGGAGTTAACCGGAATCGGAGTCCGACCAAAGACCGAAATTCTCACCGAGATTCTCGATCCGAACCGCTCGGTCGAGGCCAACTACAAGCTGTGGACCCTCACCCAGAAGGACGGTGAAAGCCTGTCCGGGCGACTCGACGCCGAAACGACCACCTCGGTGGAGATCCTCGATACCACCGGAACCAAGCACGTCATCCAGCGCAGCACCATTGCCAAGCTCGAATCATCCGGGCAGTCCATCATGCCGGGTGGCTTCGAACAGTTGCCGACTCTAGACCTGACCGATTTGCTGGAATATCTGGCCACGGCCGGGGCCAAACACTGAGCCATCCCTCGAAAACTCGCTCGACGGGCAAACAGGGCCTCAAAAGGGGCCTCAAAAGGGGCCTGACAACAAAAACGGCTCCCGGATAACGGGAGCCGTTTTTCGTTGGCCCGGGATAAAAAACCCGAGCGTGCCTGAAAGCAGGCGGTTACTTAGCTGCGACGTCGGCCTTCTTCCAAGTGCGACGCGGAGCCTTGGTCACCATGCCGGCCTTCAAAGCCTTCACGGAGACTCGCATGTAGCGAACCTCTCCACTGGGCAAGAGCGCCTTAACGCGCTGCAAGTTCGGGTAGAACTTGCGCTTAGTGATCGCGGTGACGTGGGTACCGATACCACCTTTTTTCTTGGCCTTACCCGAGCGCCAGATGTGATTGCCTTTCACCGGGCGGCGACCCGTCAGCGGACAAATGCGTGCCATAATCGAAGGATTCTTAAATTAAAGGAGCAGATGACCTACCAGCCCGAGGAGCCTTGGTGCAAGCAGCATTTTCGGATACCTGAGCACTGACCCAATAATTTCAAGTCGTTTTGAACCAATAAACCGGTGTCCTAAAGAGCCCTCAAGGGCCTCTGAGCCGGAGTAATTTCTGTTGGATCGATCCGACGGAGCAGTCTTGAACCGTAATGATTCATGGGGAGGAAATTAATGGCGTGGCTGATTCTCTGAAAGCGCCAACGTCTGCGGTGCCGGACCGCTCGGAGATCGGTCCCTACCTCGGAAGTCTTCGGGCTACATCCGGGGGGTTTACCATAAACCCAGCCTTGCCTGGGCACCTCCGAGGTAAGGCGATTTCTCTGAAAGCGCCACGTCCACAGACATGGACCACCGCAGAGCCGGACCGCCGCAGACACGGACCGCTCGGAGATCGGTCCCTACCTCGGAAGTCTTCGGGCTACATCCGGGGTGTTTACCATAAACTCAGCCTTGCCTGGGCACCTCCGAGGTAAGGCGATTTCTCTGAAAGCGCCACGTCCACAGACATGGACCACCGCAGAGCCGGACCGCCGCAGAGCCGGACCGCTCGGAGATCGGTCCCTACCTCGGAAGTCTTCGGACTACATCCACGGTCGTAACACAGGGTCGTACCACAGCCTTAGCCAGCACGACCGATCCCACTCAAAATCGTTTCGGCTTAAAATGGCCCGGGGGGGAGGCAACTTGAAAGCGACAGCAGCGAGCCCGAGGGTTATGGTATCACCATGCGTGAGACCCTGCGGTGGATTGAAGTCCTGGCGCTGTTTCTGGCGCTCTTTTTGTCACCAAGACTCCAGGGCGATACGCCGTCCTCGACGACGCGCCTGCCGGAGTTGATCCAAGTGCTTCGAACCCACCTCGACCTAGGCTCGGCGGAGTTCGAGGCCCAAGCCTCTCAGGCGTTGATCGAGCGATTCGGTGCACGACCGGTGCAAGGAATCTCGACCGCCGGATCCACAAACAGTCCAGCCCAGGATCTGATCGCCCGGCAGGAGCGACTCGACGGAGGCATTCTTTACCTCCGAATGAGCCGGGTAGACTTGGGATTGCCCGCGGCACTCCGGGCTGCTTTGAATGACAAAACTTGGAACACCAACGCCTCCGGTCTGGTCCTGGACCTCCGGTTTGCTTCGGGCGACTCCCTTCCGGCTGCTGGCGAGACCGCCAGCCTCTTCTCGGACCGAACCGAGGCTCTCCTCCACTGGGGAAGCAATTCGATTCCCGGCTCGGGCGCCCAGCGCCTCTGGAGCCTCCCCATGGCCGTCTTGGTCAACCACCGGACCGAAGGGGCAGCCGAAGCGTTGGCAGCCGTATTGAGGCAAGAGACCGGAAGCCCTCTAATCGGACAGGCCACCGCCGGACGGCATGGAGTCTTCCGTGAAGTCGGCCTTGGAGACGGCACCCGCCTTCAGGTACCGGTAGGGCGCATCCGACTGGGCGATGGATCGCCCTTGGTTGCGGGGCCTATCCCGCCGGACATTCGGATCCTGATCCCGGAAAACACCGAACGTGGATTCGTCAAAAACCCCACCGCGGCCCTCAAACCCAACGGAACCAACGGTATGAGTGGTTCCATGGGTTCCGCACCCCTTTCACGACGGAAAGTCACTGAAGCCGATCTGGTTCGCGCGCAACGGAGTGAAGCCAACGACTCAACAACCGAGACCCACACAGTCGAAAAGGCCGCGGTGCCCATCCGGTTGGCGGATCCTGTCTTGGCCCGAGCGACGGACCTGGTCCGCGGGTTGACCGCCTTTCAGAAGGCTCGTTGAAACAGGCTTCCGGCTTACGGGCGCAAGGCTTACGGGCGCAAGGCCCGACTCGGACCCACTTATTCAGGGCCGGGCCGGCAAGACTTTCCAGCGCCGGGCCTTCAACTCGAACCGGGGCAGAGATCCGGCGGAGACTGCGGTCACAGACATCCGCAACGCCAACGCCTGTTGAAGGCGGTCGGCCAGATCGCGACAAACCGACTCCGAGGCCTCAGCTTCGATAGACACCGCCGCCAGATCGCCCGTCTGGTCCACCGTCACCTGGTACTCTCCCACCGAATCCAAGGATCGTACGACCGCCTCCACGGCTGAGGGATAGAGATTCACACCGCGGACGACCACCATGTCGTCCACCCGCCCCAAAATTCCACCCTCGAACGTCCACCGCCCCCGCCATTGTCGCGGGCAGACCCAATCTCCGGTCCGGTAGCGGATGAGAGGCGAACCCACCCGCTTCAAGGTCGTCAGCACCAACTCACCGCGCGTCCCCTCGGACACCGGAAGCAACGTCTGAGGATCCACAATCTCGGCAAAGAACTGGGAATCGAGCAGCAGCAGGCTTCTCGGCCGTTCGGCTGATTCATAAGTCACCGGGCCCGTCTCGGTCATCCCGTGGTGGTCGAACACTTGGGCACCGGGCCAAGCAGCTTCGATACGCGAACGAACAGTCGCCTGACTCCCCCCCGGCTCGCCGGCCACGATGATCCGCCGTACCCGACACGGACTTAAATCAATGCCTTCGGCGCGGGCCGTCTCGGCCAAGTGCAACGCGTAAGTCGGCGTGCAGCACATCACGGTAAAGCCTTGTTCCATCAAGACTCTCAAGCGGAGCACAGAACTCATTCCGCCCCCCGATACTGAGAGCACACCCAGGCGCTGGGCCGCCTCGAAGGCCAACCAAAAACCAAGGAAAGGCCCAAAACTAAAAGGGAAGAACGCTCGGTCGCTCGGACCCACCCCGGCCTGCCTCAACACCTCCACCCAACCGTCGGTCATGGCCGACCAACTCTCCGGGGTGTCCAACCACCGCATGGGAGCTCCGTGGGTCCCGCTGGTTTGGTGGCAGCGCGTGTAAGCGGTGACCGGAAAGGTGAGGTTGGACCCGTAGGGCGGAAAGGCCGCCTGATCGGCCACCAGTTCGGCCTTGGTCGTTAGCGGAAAGCGCGTTCGAAAATCTTCCAACGACGAAGGCAAGGCCGAACACCCCACAGATGCGTACTTACGCCCATAAAAGGGGTTGGTGGGAAAAACTGCCCCCAGCAGGGATCGAATCGCATCCAACGGGGGTATTCCCACCAAGGCGGCCCCAGTGGACAATTGTCCGGTATCGCTCACGTGCTTGGGTTCTCAGCCACGAGGGGGCGCTGGATGAACCGTATTTAATGAGCGTTGGTAGATCCGCCCGCGGGAATAGCGGGAGAGATAACACCGGCTGCCGGCTTGGCCGGACCCCCTGTGTTCGACGGCGCGTACTTGGCCACCATGAACGCACCGGTCGCCGCCAGAACGCAGCCCAGAAGGAACGGCAGCGGAAGGGTCTTAATGCCTCCCTGCGGCGGATGCAGCAGCATGGCGACCAGCGTGTTGATGACCGGAGCCCCACCGAAGACGATAGGCATCACCGCCGCAGCTGCGGCCCCCTTATAAATGGGCGCAGCGGCCCCCAGCGCGAGCACCAAGGTGAATGCACCCACGGCACCGGTGACACCCGCGATCAGGCTCCATTGAATACCCATCGGGGTGAGGCTCCAATCCGAACCACGAACCTTCAGCAAGACCGCCGAGGCGACGCCAATAATAGCATAGGCGATGCAGACAAACAGGAAGGCCTTCAGACCCGCATGCGGGGTTTCGGACCCCATCGGCATATAGCCGCGACCCTTGTGCAGGATCACTCCGTACACACCCCAAGAGAGCACCGTCAGGAGTGCGAAAATCAGCCACGTATTACCAGGACCAGCCGCCGCAGGAGCAGGATTCATTATTCGAAGATCCTACGCGCAGCTGCTGCAAACGGCAACAAGTCCGGTATCCGACAGGTGACACGAAGGGGTGTCTCCCCGCACCATCCGGGCCCGATGCAAGAATTGATCTCCAAGGCAGCGGCCTTGTTGGAAGCCCTGCCCTACATCCAACGCTTCTCCGGACAGACCTTCGTGGTGAAGTACGGTGGCAGTTTCATGGACTCGCCCGATCCGTCCATCCGCAACGGCGTCGCCCGAGACATCGTATTTCTAGAAGCGGTAGAGATTAACCCAGTGGTCGTCCACGGAGGTGGCAAAGCCATCACCCGAGCCATGGAAGCCGCAGGCTTGAAGGCCCACTTCATCCAGGGACAACGCGTCACCGACGCCGCGACCGTCGAAGTGGTGGACCAGGTCTTATCTCGGGAAATCAACCCCGAGGTGGTGAAGACCCTTCAGTCACTGGGTGGTGTGGCCCGAGGGTTTGCCGGGACCGACATCTTCACCTGCAAAAAACTCTGGCTTCAAGATGCCGCCGGGAACCCGGTGGATATAGGCTTCGTCGGAGAAGTCACTGCCGTGAACACTGAGCCCTTGATGGACTGCATCCGACAGGGAATCACCCCGGTCATTAGTCCCACCGCCCTCGGCGAAGACGGACATGTCTACAACTGCAACGCCGACGTCGCCGCCGCCATGGCCGCCATCGCCCTCAAAGCATGCCGGTTAGTCTTCATGTCGGACGTCCCGGGCTTGATGCGCGACCCGAAGGATCCCGCCACCGTCATCCCGCACCTATCGATCTCCGAAGTTCCCGCCCTCAAGGCCGCCGGCGTAGTCGACAAAGGCATGATCCCTAAGGTGGACAGCGCGGTTTCGGCGCTAAAATCCGGTATCGAAAAAGTCTCCTTCGTGGACGGCCGCGTGCCGCATTCTGTCTTGCTAGAGATCTTCACCGACGCCGGCGTGGGCACCGAAGTGGTGCTGCTGTAATTGGGCGATTTCTCAAGCACTGCACGGAGCGAGAATCGCATCGCTCATGCCGTGGATGATTTTTTTATCGGCCGGATTGAGCGTCGCTAAGATGCCTCCGAGTTTCGGACGGGCCTGATCCCCATCGCCAGACACGAAGTAATACGGGCACAGGCGGGCACGGACTGGCTGGCGAGTGACCTCGCCCGTATCGAGGTCCAAAGCCTCGGCCTCCAGCAGTCGCGGTTTGTGGTACTGCTGCAACAAGTAGGGCGACCCGGGCCAAGCCCCGAGAGCCCGATCTACCGCCGAACCCCATTCACCGGCGCTCAAATCGGACCCCAGATAAACGCCCCGAGAGCCCCAGGCCTGCGGACTGAACCCAGAGATCTTTAACACCAGCGCCCGATCTCGCTGGGATAGCCCCTTCAGCTGAGACCACTCGGTGATTTCTAACCCGGGATAAGCGCCATGGGGCGGCAGCGGCATGGGATCGAGCAACCAACTGCGCGGCACGATCTTCAGCAGCCGGAGGTAAAATCCCTCCCCCAATTCCTGCCGCCAGAACTCCCTCAGGTTTCGATTCCACAACAGGGCAAAGAGCAGCTTCTCCTCGAAAATGGGCCTCGGCGGCGGCGTCAGCCGGATACGCTTTTCCAAAGCCTTCTGAATCAACGCGCCCGATCCCTGCACCTGAGGTAAATCGAACAACTCGAAGAAGCGGTACACCGCCTCACCATCGGCCGGTGCATCAAAATCCCCTCCGTGCACCTGGAAACGGCCCGATCCCAACTGTGCAGCCAGCCAAGCCATTTCCGGGCGATAAGACGCAGCCTCCTCGGACACCACGATATGAACCTTCGAGGCCTCCCCAAAAATGGACGCGAATCCGTCCTGCATACCAGAGCCGCCCCCAATGACCGCATCACCCAGAGCCGCGTAAGTTTGGTTCAGCCACTGAGTCAAACCGATCCCCCCAGGCACCGAATCCAACTCGGAGATGATGAACCCCTCCTCGGTGAGC
>SYMJ01000236.1 GCA_005805505.1 Verrucomicrobiales bacterium
GCCGCGCCCGCGCAGGCCAGACTGGGAAATCTCTTCAACAAGATCTCCGGGTTCAGCCTGAAGTGCCGCACGCAACCCGCGTCCCCCGCCATGGGCCTCGTAGTCGGCGATGCTGAGAGGATCGGTGATGCCGACGCGGCTGAAGGTGAGCCGCTCCTGTCCGGCGAGATAGGGGATAGATTCAGGGGCGCCGAGTCGCAAACGATGAGAGCCACCCTGAAGGAACTGGGCATCGAACAGAGACGGGACATCCTGCGCTTCGACCGGTCCGTAGCCGATACGTCCCTCGGTGGTGACGACTTCAACGAAGGGTTCGAGCCAAAACAGGCCCCGCGAACCATTGCGAATCAGGCGGATGGCAATGCCGCGTTCGGCGGCGATTCTGGAGATGGCCTGCGCCGTAGCGTTGGCGCCAAGGCCTATCGCGGCCGAATCGTTGGGGACGTAAACGGTGACACTCATGGATTTCCTCCAGCATTGGCCCGGCAATTCTGAATCCACTGGTCGAGCTTCTCCGCGGTCATGCGGCCTCGGACTTCACCATCGACCAGCACAGAAGGAGCACAGGCGCAATTTCCGAGACAATAGACGGGTTCCAACGTGACGGCGCCATCGATGGACGTTTCATGGAAGGACAGTCCGTGCTGTTTTTGAAGGTGGGTTTCTAGTGCATCACAACCCATGGCTTGGCAAGCCTCAGCCCGACAGAGGCGCAAGATGTGGCGACCGGGCGGCACCGTGCGGAAATCATGATAGAAACTCAGCACGCCATGGACCTCTGCCTGCGACAAGTTTAGGGCATCGGCGAGCCGGGGCACCGCGATGCTGGGAACATAACCCAGGAGGTCCTGGATCCCGTGCAGCATCGGGAGCAGGGCTCCAGCCACGGAGCGATTGGCAGCGATCACCGAGTCAATCGTTGCCAATAGGTCCTGAGTCCCGAGCACTGTCGGCGATGTGTTGGCTTGAAGCCGTGATTCCATCTGAAGGGGTTCTGTTTCCGAATAGTCGCCGTACAGGGCCTTAGGTTCAAGGTCTGAGGTTTGAGCGAACTCTCTCAAACAAACCCTCGGCCATACGGATAAACTGCGTTCGTCGTTTGCTCATCACTCTTGGGAATTTGCAGACACGCGTCGCCCAGAAACGACAGAGGCGACGGCGCGCTGAATCCAAGATCGGCCTCTTATACCGACAAGATGCCTCGCTTGTCGGGAGGCGGACAAACCTTGTCCAGCCCACCGACCCATTTCATCGACGCCCTGCGCTGACGACTCACTTGCCGAGGCAAAACTGGCTGAAAATGGAGTCCAGCAAATCGTCGATGGAGGTCTTGCCGACCACCTCTCCTAAGGCCGTTAGCGCCACCCTCAGTTCAAAGGCCACCAACTCCAGGGTTTGCTGGCTCTCCAGCCCCGAACAAGTCTGGAGAACCGCCTCCCGAGCCCGCTCCAGCACGCGCTGATGGCGGACTCCAATGGCTACTCCATCGTCTCCGCTGCCACCGATGCTCTTGGAAATGAGTTGTTCTTCGATGGCCCGCTCCAGGTCGTCCAAGCCGACTCCGGTCCGGCAACTCACTGGCACCGAGCCCGGGTGAACCTGCGCCCCAGGCAGGTCGCATTTATTGGAAACGCAAATGCGGCCTTTGCCCGCCCACGCCGCCACCAGTGCGTCCTCCTCGTTGGACCACGGCTCCGACGCGTCGACGATGTGCAAGATCAACTCCGCCTCCGCGGCCGCCTCGCGACTCCGTCGGATCCCCTCCCGTTCCACCGCATCCTCCGATTCCCGAAGGCCCGCGGTATCCACCAGGACCAGCGGAATGCCTCGAACCTGAGCCACTTCTTCCAAGGTGTCCCGGGTTGTTCCTGCCACCGGAGAGACGATCGCTCGCTCGTGTCCCAACAGGCGATTAAGCAACGAAGACTTGCCCGCATTGGGTCGCCCTACCAAGGCTGTGCGAACCCCCTGCCGCAAGAAACGCCCCTCGCGCGCCGTGCGCAGCAACGCGTCGATTCCGTCCAGTGCCGACCGGAGCTTCGACGTCAGCACGGCGGTCGTGTCCGGGGAAATGTCCTCATCCGGAAAATCGATATGGGCCTCGATATGCGCGAGGACGCCCATGAGGGAATCGCGCAAAACTTCGATACGGCGCGACAACGCTCCGGCCAATTGAGCACGGGCGGTGCCGAGGGCGCGGTCGGTCTGGGCGTGGATCAGGTCGGCGACCGCCTCGGCCTGAGCGAGATCCATGCGCCCATTGAGGAAGGCCCTGGCGGTAAACTCCCCCGGTTCGGCCGGTCGGGCGCCCGCGGCCAACACGGTCTCCAAGACCCGACGAGTCAGAAGGATTCCGCCATGGCAGGCGATCTCCACCGTGTCCTCGCCCGTGAAAGACTTGGCACCCCGAAAGACCGTGAGCACGGCTTCATCCACTCGGATTCCGTGGCGGTGGACTTCACCGAGAATGGCCATCCGCGGCGTGAACGAGGAGGGCAATCGACCGCCGGCGGACCGCAGACATCGGTCGGCCACGTTCAAAGCCTCCCTTCCCGAGAGGCGCAGAACGGCCAGTCCTCCGGTCCCTGGAGGCGTCGCCACGGCTGCGATGGTGTCGGAAGGATTCACAAAAACAGCTCAACCTCCAACGTGACCGCAATTGCCTTGGGCATTCTCCGCATCGCGCCCCTGGAGCCAGAAGCGGGCCTTCTCGTAGCTGCGCTTGTGGAGGTAATGCAGCAAGTCGGGGGAGGTTCCCGGAGGCAACGCGTGGGTGAGTTCACTCAAACGCTTCACGATAGGCAGCACACTTTCCGGTTGGCCCGTCGTTCCCCCGGTGGCCGCATTCTCTAGGCGAATCAACGCCTCCAAGATCTCCGATTCCAATGCCGTCATGTGCCGCACAATGTGCTGCCAACGACTCCCCGGGGTCAAATCACGACCGTCATGGGTTATCCCCCGCCCAAGAAGCACCTGAATCGAGGGTAGTGGCATTACCCAGCGATGGCATTGCCGGGGGATTGTTTCAAAGCGGCCGCCGCCAACCAATGAAGGTCAGTCCGGAGAATTCACAGGGCTGAGGATCGCTTGATACACCGTCAAACCATCGGCACCGGGTTCGTCGGCCTTGGGCACCGGGAACCACGTCATGCCCGCAAAGGGGCTCCGGCGCTCGACGGTCGTCCAGTTCCTCAGATCGTGGGAAATCCGAAGGACTGCCTTGGTCTCCAGACTCCAGGGACCGCTGACTCGGACACGGTCGCCCGAGACGCGCTGCACCCACTCGATGAGCACCGGCGGAGGCGTGTCTCGAACACTCAAGCGAATCTCATCCTCGGAAGGCACCACCTGCCAGTGCAACCCAGCCTCGAGCGGAGGCAATACGAGCCGTTCAAACCAACCGTTGAGGCTGTCAGCCTTAACCAGCCTCAACACCGCACCGCGGGAAAGCCGGACACCGTCTGCCAGGACCACCTCCAGGGTGCCCCGTAAGTTCAAAGGGCCTGACACCTGCAAAGCCGTCTCGGCCGCGACGGTGGTTTCGTGAACCCGTACTTGAAGGGTCCCTTTAGAGGTCTGGGTCCATTCTCCGCGAACTCGCCCCGGCTGCTCCTGATCGACCACCGCCAGAGCGCCATTGGTGAGGTGGCCCGATAGAATGCCGGCCGCGATCAAGGTTCCGCCCTCTATACTCAACCCCTGGGACAATCCCAATTCTCCGCCTTCGACCTGGAGGGTGCCACCGGCCTGAACCAACGGCGCGGAGACCTGGAGACGCCCACCAAATGGCAGGCGGATCTTGCCCCGATTGGTGAGCGCTTCCCCCGAGGTGGCCCATTGGGCGAACCCTTGGACGTCGAGCAACCCCTCTACGGCCAAGGGTCCGCGGATCTCAGAGAGGCCGGCCCCGGGCTTCACCCGCAGCACGCCCCGCGGTGCCAACGTCATTCCTGATTCGGGCAATTGCAGCAAAGCCCCAGGGTTTCCGAAGGCGGCAACCAACTCGATCAACCCCTCGATTGGGGTCACCGTGTTGAGAAGCAGGCTGCTGGGACCAAAGGCATCGTCTGAGGCCAGGACAATGGACAAGTCGCCCGGAAAACGCCCCTCAAGAGACGATCCTTGGGCCGCAAACCGGAGAGCTAGTTTCTGCGTCGTCTCGGAAACCACCTCCGCCGAGGCTGCGACCAACAAGGGCCGGGCGAACACGTGGCCCCCCTCGTAGATAAAACGACTTTGGTTATAGAATTCAAACCGGCTCGAGGGTCCAGCCACACGAATCTCCCCGGAAAACTGCCGAAAACGAGCTCCCTTGCCGGTGATCGCCAGCCCCATGTAATTAGCGGCCTCGATGACACCCCGGTTGACCCACTCGGCCCCATCCCGGCTGAAGAGGAGCACCGACTTGAGGGAAACCAACCCTTCGTTCACCAGATCGCCGTTGATGAACCGGGAACCACCCGGGCCGTATTGCACGAGAATCTCTCCGGTGGTGCCCACGTCAATTCGCCCTGAACTGAGATTGATGCCCACCGACTGGGGCTCGTCCGGAGCTTCGATCCGAAGCCGTCCATCCACACGAAATCCGGCCGTGGGTTCATTTCCGTCGTAGCCCTGAATCCAACGGAATCCGCCTTCCGGGATGTCATCGATCGCGTGAACCCTTCCACACACGCCGCCAAAGATCAGCGCACACAGGATTAGAATAGACCGCGTCTGGTCATAAGCCCCACTCAGATAGAGAAGTCGCCCCATAGCAGGCAAATTGGGTTTCATTGACAGTGACAATTGTAACATCTAAGCCGATCTATTGATCAAAATAAAAACCTTCGGTCAGTCAGCACACTCAACCGAATTCAAGGCTTCGATATTAATATATTTTTGACAGTTATTACCCCGCCTTGCTGGAACGTATGCCTTTTTGAAAGCCCGATGGCTCTGAAAACCCGGACTCCAACCGCTTTTTCTTCCAGAAGTCCTCTATTCCCTTTTCGGAAGAAACTCGCTTCCACTGAAGTCCCGCTGCGATCAGTAACGCTCGCGGTTGGGATTCCAGATCACATCGCTGAGGAATTTCTCCTCGCGACCGGGGGTGGGGCTTAGCAGGTAACTACGACGGAAGAACTGGGCATGACCGTCTAAGAACACGAGGTTGGCCCCTCCGCGGGTCCCCAACCCGTGACGCAATGCCAAACGCTCGCTGCGCGCCGCCGGAAATACCCCATTCCGCGTCGGATCCGGAGTGCAAGGCTCCAGCGTGGGACTGAAAGCCTGGTCCAGCAAAGACACTGTCGCCGAGGGAGCGGCCACGGCACTCATCGGCGGCATCATCGGGTACTCGTAGCTGTTGCCTTGAATCCCATTACGAATAGAAGACTGCAATTTGAGGTCGAGGTTCATTCCATAGCTAAAGACGCCAAAGGCTCCACCCTTCATGAAAGTGTCTCCGCCAGCGGCCCGCGCTCCGGCACAATTGAAAACCCCTCCCTGTTTGCCGGGAAAAGGCCATAACTCTTTCGGATCAGTCGTGGTCGAGTTGGTGGCGTACCCCGCGAACGTGCGCTGTCCCAGGTAGGGCGGTAGGGCATTGAACCAAGCCAGAGGATCCCTCGGGCTGCCGGGGCCTTCCACGGCCCCGGTATCGACACCGTACTGGCCACCGCCGTCGGTTCCGTCGCGCGGAATCGCATCTCGAGAATCCGTGGCATACAATTGCATACCCAACCCCCATTGGCGCAGGTGGTTGAGGCACTGAACCGAAACGGCTTTTGAGCGAGCCGATGCCAAACCGGGTAAAAGTAAACCCGCCAAAATTGCTATAATGGCAATGACCACCAGGAGTTCCACCAAAGTGAAGGCTCGTATTGGCACTCCGCCCGTCCATCGCGAAAAGGATTGACCCAGAAATCTCCGAGATTTGTCCCGTGTCCGACAGTAATGACTTTGAGCGGGTTCCATGGACTGTGGTTCGACTGTTTTCAACCGTTTCAATTGTTTGAAGAAAGTATAGGATTAAAATATTTTGTCTAGCATCATGATGTTTTTATAATTTTTCCGGGTTTAAATTTCCGTTCATACGACATCTTCGTCCTATTCATAGGTGTTCCTTGACTATAAGTAACCTTCCATCGAGCCATCCTCCTTGAGCTCATTGAGCAATCGTCACTCTGGATGCCGAAGCTTAGACTTATTTTTATTTAGCCCTCGATTCTAGCGGTACAAACGCACTCTCCGACCCCTCGAAGATTATTGCCCAGGGTCTTCATCCACGGCCATTCTTGGAGTGCCCCCATCTTTGAACCCATTGCCGATAGACGAAAAAAGCTCCGAGATCCGTCGTCGTTTGTGAATTGATCCATCTCGTGAACTGGGACCCCTCCAAACTGGAAGACCTCTGCCGCCTGCATACTGTACCAACCCCGAATCCAGATCGCAGAAATGGACCCAGTGTCCTGATGCACTAAGGCCCATTTCTACTCTTCCCGATCTCCGAAAACCCTTCGCCTTTCGAAACCCCATGCTCTCTCTGAATTCCTGCTCCGTTGAAATGAACGCCCCATTTGTTTGGGATTCGTACGCCCGTGGGTGACACAGCCCGAAGCCCGGTATTCCTGGATGTGCATGCTGACGGTCACCGCGGCCAGCAGTGGCTTGGCGGCGTTGGTTTCGTGGGGTGGATGACCGGAGCCGCGGCCGAATTCGGGGCGTTGGCCGGCCTCTCATTGAGCCTCCTATCGAGGCGTTGTTGGAATCACCGGGCCGGCGCCGATTCGAACTCTGGAGCGTGGGCCCTGACAGCAAGGATGACGGCGGGATCTACCGGACCCGGAAGCAAAGGAACCAGATCGTCGGCGAAGAGCGGGACTGGCCCTGGCCTTCCGCCACTCCGAACACCGAGCGGATGTTCTGAGCCCGAACGATTCAGTTGGGAGGAAAGGGATGGCGTGGCGGATTGTTTCTTAAGACGAGGCGAGAGCGAGGCGCGGGCCACACTGAGGTTCGTGCTTGAGGCCCGTAACGAGCGAACAACGAAGCTCTTGAGGAAGAAGACGCAGCCAGCGCGACCGATCCAATGGAATCGTTCCGGCTAAACCCGAAGCAAAACCGTCGTGACCCCTGACGCGGCCCCGGGCACCTTGCGTCCCTCCATGAACATTCCATTCTTCCACGGCGTTCCGGGAACGGTCGCCACATTAATGTCAGCCCTCCTGCTTTCGATGACCGTGCTCACCGCACCCGTCGAGGCGGCGCGCATCCCCCTCAAGAACGGCCAGAAGATCGGCTTCATGGGAGACTCCATCACCGAGGCCGGCGTCGAGCCCCAGGGCTATCTGACGCTGGTGATCCGAGGCCTCGAGGCCAACGGCCTTCGGGTGAGTTCCATCCCCGCGGGCATCAGCGGTCACAAGTCCAACCAGATGCTCAAGCGGCTTGATCACGACGTCCTGAGCAAGAAACCCGACTGGATGACCTTGAGCTGCGGGGTCAACGATGTGTGGCACGGGGCCAACGGCATCCCCCTGGAACCTTACAAAAAGAACATCACTGAAATTGTGGAGAAGTGTCAGGCCGCTGGCGTGAAGGTGATGATCCTGACGTCCACCATGATCGGCGAGGATGCGCCCAACTCCAACAACCAGAAGCTCGCCGCGTACAACAACTTTCTGCGCGACCTGGCCAAGAAGAAGAAGTGCCGGTTGGCCGACCTGAACGCCGACATGCAGGCCGCCATCACCAAGGCCGGCCCCGATCACAAGGGCAACCTGCTCACCAGCGACGGCGTCCACATGAACCCCGAAGGCAATCGCATGATGGCCACCGGGGTGTTGAAGGCCTTTGGTCTCAGCGCCAAGCAGCTCAAGAAAGCCCAGGAAAACTGGTCACAACCGGCTTCGAACCCGGGGCATTGATGGGAGGACCTTAGCGGGAGTCCCCAGGATCCACTGAGACTCTTCGCCACCCTTTCCTGTTAGCCCCTCGGGCCAAAAAAGCCCACCGAACCCACCTCGTCGCTCAATAGCTCCTACCCGCCATGTTCCGAGGCGTCCTGCTCCGGTCGATCACTCTCTGGATCCTCGTACTCGTGACCCCACCCGCCGTGGGCGCAGCCCTGGAATCGACACTCAGCCCGTCCCGCGTGGAACTCCGCGGAAACCCGCGGGTCCGCGAACCGGAGCCCATCGCGCCGAAGCGCCTGAGCGACAGCGCTCTCATGCGCGAAGTCCAACAGCGCACCTTCCGCTACTTCTGGGACGGTGCGGAACCCCACTCCGGGGCCGCGCGCGAACGCGTCCACGTCGACGGCGACTACCCCGACCACGACGCGCACATCGTCACTTCCGGAGGCACGGGCTTCGGCGTGATGGCCCTTCTGGTGGGCATCGAACGGGACTTCATCACGCGGACTGAAGGGGCCGAGCGCCTGACGCGCATTGTGAGTTTTCTCGAGAAAGCCGACCGCTTCCATGGTGCCTGGCCCCATTGGCTCGAAGGCCCCACCGGCCGGGTGAAACCCTTCAGCCGCAACGACAATGGCGGGGACTTGGTGGAGAGCGCGTTCCTCGTCCAGGGCCTGCTCTGCGTGCGCCAATACTTCCGCGAAGGTTCCCCGGCGGAACGAGCCTTTGCCGAACGCATCGACCGGCTGTGGCGCGGCGTGGAATGGGACTGGTACCAACGCGGCGGACAGAACGTCCTCTACTGGCATTGGTCACCCGACCGGGGCTGGGCCATGAATTTCCCGATCGAGGGCTACAACGAATGCCTGATCGCCTATGTGCTAGCCGCGGCATCACCCGCCCACCCCATCCCCGCAGCGGCCTACCACGAGGGCTGGGCGCGCAGCGGGCGCATTAAGAACAACACCGATCCAAAAAACCCGGGGCCGCAGTTGGAGCTCAACCACCAGGGAGATTCTCGGTCTGGCGGTCCCCTCTTCTGGTCACACTATTCCTTCCTCGGACTCGACCCGCGCAGACTCCATGACCGCTACGCCGACTACTGGCGGCACAACGTGGAACACACGCGAATCAACCGGCAGCACTGCATCGACAACCCGCACGGCTACCGCGGCTACGGCCCCCAGTGCTGGGGATTGACCGCCGGATACTCCGTGGGGTTTTACGCGGCGCACCGCCCGGGCGAAGACCTGGGAGTGATTTCCCCGACGGCCGCCCTGTCATCCTTCCCGTACACCCCAAGAGAAAGCCTGCGAGCCCTCCGTCATTTCCACGACGACCTCGGCCATTGGATCTACGGCCCTTACGGATTCTACGACGGCTTCAGCCTCCATCACCGCTGGTGCAAACCCTGGTACCTCGCCATCGATCAGGGCCCCATCGTGGTCATGATGGAAAACCATCGCACCGGCCTGCTCTGGCGCCTCTTCATGTCCTGCCCCGAAGTACAAACCGGGCTTGACCGGCTGGGATTCAGAGACTGAACCCGAGCATCACGGCCGCCGCCGATCAGCAGCCGCTCTGGGTATGTCACCGACACGGAAAATTCGGCCCCGAGTTCCGCAGCTATCGGGCCGTACCGTTGGCGGGGCGCAGATGGCGGGTTCCAGGCTGGTTTTCCCGGAGGCTGGGGGTTAGCCTCAGCCTCTCATGAGGTTGTTGATTGCTTCCCTATGGATGTGGCTCCTGCCGATAGGCTTGGCGCAGAATGGCACCACTCCGCCTACGGCTTCCGGGCGTCCCGTGCCCAAGTTGGTTCTGACCAACTCGCTGGACGCGTTCACGGCACCGGCCGCGCGAGCCCTTTCCACGACGGCCAGCACGGCCAGCACGGCTACGGCCACCTCCACCAGTAAGGTCCAAACAGTCTCAACCAATGGAGAATCCGTCTGGGCTGAAGGCGATGGACTCCGCATCACCGCCAGCGCCGTTAATGCCAAAGTGTCGCGCTCGTTCGCTGAAGCCGCCGCCGCGGGCCGCTCTCTTTCGGATCGCGACCTGACCGCCCTGCGGGGACGCACCCTCGACACCCTCATCTTTGTGCAACTGGTCCTGCGTCGGGCCGATCAGGGCGACACCAACCGCGCTCTTTTTGAAACCAAGAGCCGCATCGACGGCATGATCAAGAACGCCCCTTCCGCCGACGCCTTCTTTCGAACTCTGGCGCAGGCCGGCTACACCGAAGAATCCTTCCGCAGGGAGAAGTTTGAAGAGGCGCTAGTGGTGAATATCATCGACCGAGAGGTGAAGAACCGCATCCGTATCCCGGATTCCGAAATCCAGGGCTACTACGACTCGGATGACACTCGCTGGAAGAAGCCCGATCAGGTGAAGGCGGCCCAAATCTTTTTCGCCACCATCAACGCAGAAAATCGCGAAAAGCTGCCGACTGATGTCATCGAGGCAAAAAAGAAGAAAGCCGAAGCCACCTTGGCCCAACTGCAGGCCGGAACCAACTTTACCACCCTGGCCAAGCAACTCAGCGAAGATCCGACCTCGCGAGAACGCGGCGGAGAATACGTCTTCCAGAAAGGTCAGATGTTCCCCGAGTTCGAAAAGGCGGTCTGGGACCTTAAGCCCGGCACCCTGCACAGTCAGGTGGTCACCACCCAGTTTGGCTTCCATGTGTTCAAGAAACTTGAAGAGGTTCCGGCCCGAATCATCCCGCTGGCCGAAGTCACCGAACAAATTCGTGACCTCATGATCCAACGCGATATGGAGGTACGGATTCCAGAATACGGCGACCGACTCCGGGCCGAGGCCCACGTCAAGCTGCTGCCCGGCGCACCGCAGCCCTTCCAACCTTAGTTTTCTACCCCTACACTCTTTCCCGACATGCAAAAGACGAACGACCTCCGCGTCGTCGCCACACGACGCCTCCCGGCACCGCGCGAACTCAAGGAAGCGCTGCCGATGGACGAGCGCGCCAATGAAACCGTGGTCCAAGGCCGATTAACCGTGCAGCGCATCTTGCGCGGCGAAGATCCGCGCCTGCTCGTAGTGATCGGGCCGTGCTCCATCCACGATCCGGAAGCGGCAATGGACTATGCTCGCAAACTCGCCGCCCTGTCGGCCGAGGTCGCAGACCAGCTTTTCCTCGTGATGCGGGTTTA
This sequence comes from Verrucomicrobiales bacterium, assembly GCA_005805505.1. GTDB lineage: Bacteria > Verrucomicrobiota > Verrucomicrobiia > Limisphaerales > UBA9464 > SXXZ01. The sequence goes on from SYMJ01000236.1 coordinate 11,072, forward strand.
TTTCGAAAAGCCCCGCACGACCATTGGCTGGAAGGGCCTGATCAATGACCCGCACTTGGACGGATCTTATGACGTCGATACCGGCCTAAGAAACGGACGGCGTCTCCTCCTGGCGGTCAACCACCTGGGTCTGCCGGCTGCCACCGAATTCCTAGATCCCGTGGTGCCACAATATTTGGCCGACCTCATTAGTTGGGCCGCCATCGGAGCCCGGACCACCGAGAGCCAAACCCACCGCGAAATGGCCAGTGGCCTGTCGATGCCCGTGGGCTTCAAGAATGGTACCGACGGTTCCCTGCAAATCGCCATCGACGCCATGCTGTCGGCGCGCCACTCACATCATTTCCTGGGCATGGACCAAGAAGGGGTCACCGCCGTCGTGCGGACCACCGGCAACGAAGACGGCCATATCGTCCTGCGCGGCGGACGGGCGAACACGAATTTCGACGCAGCCTCCATCGCCGACGCGGCGGCCCAATTGAAGGCGGCCAAACTGCCTGAAGCCCTGATGGTGGATTGCAGCCATGCCAATTCTGGCAAGCAGCATGCCCGTCAGGAAGACGTCTGGATAAACCTCATCGCCCAGCGCGCTGAGGGCTGCAAGCCGCTCATCGGCGTGATGGTCGAAAGCCACCTGACCGAAGGCGCTCAAGCGCTGAAGGATCCCAAGGACCTCAAATACGGCCTAAGCATCACCGACGCCTGCCTGGGCTGGGAAGTCACCGAGCGCATGCTGCGGCACGGCGCCGAACTCTTGCGCAAATCGGCCGTGGCCCGTCCCACGGCAGCGCCCGCTGCAACGACGACGATCTGACGGCCCGACGACCTGACAACCGGACCGACTCAACCACCGCCCGCCAGCCATGCTCCCCGCCCTGAGCACCGCACAATGGATCGCCATCGCGGTGGCCACGGCGGTGGGCTTGGCGTTGGTGCTGCTCTTCCTGAAGCTCGGTTTCAAGGTCCTCAAGGCCTTGCTCATCCTCGCCCTGGTGGCCTTCGCCGCCGCCTTCACCACCTTCCTCATCCTCGCCTACCGCAAAGGCTGGTGAGGCACGGACTGGAATCAACCCACCGAGTGGGCCGGACTGATCCCAGCGCATCCATGGGTCACTGGCCCAATCCTCCAGCGCCTTTGAGGCGGAGCGGTCCCAGAGGCTGATGCCGCCCAAAGGGGTCAGCAAAGGGGTCAGGTCAGCAAAGGGGTCGGTTCTTGATATTGATACATGAATCGGCCGAAGCCACTGTCCAGTCATGGCCCGCAAGTTGAGGGTCGAGTATGCTGGCGCAGATGTTAAAGCAAAAGGGTCGGTTCTTGATATTGATACATGAATCGGCCGAAGCCACTGTCCAGTCATGGCCCGCAAGTTGAGGGTCGAGTATGCTGGCGCAGATGAGCGAGCGGATGGGGGCGGAGCATTACGGCAAGGAGCGCGCGGAGAC
>SYMJ01000237.1 GCA_005805505.1 Verrucomicrobiales bacterium
CCCCTGCCTCGGCAGGTCCACATCGAGTTTGAGGGGGCCCCCTATCCTGTCATGGGTTAGCTGTCATGGGTTGGCTGTCATCGATTGGCTGTCATCGATTGGGCAAACCGGCTAAACCGGATCGTCACCTCGCCCGTCGGAAGCGATAGGGCACTGCCCTTGGAAATTCTGGATAAATGCTGCGTGCGTTCCGATTTCCGAGTCCGGCGATGGTTGCCCACGGGAAATCCTAGTCACTTCTTCGTCGGGACGCCCTCGTCCAACCCGGTGGCGGGAATGGCTAGGCTCCGGAACCCCCAAAGGCGACGCGACTTGGCGCGTCATCCCCAGTAGCAGCGCCGTTTCGGCGAACCGCTACCCATCGGTCCTCATTGAATCCGGCCATGCATCCAAAATCGAAAATCGTTCCCTGACCCCGTTCCCTGACCCCGTTCCTGTAGGTAATGGGCTTGGCTCGGCAGTCGCTCGAATTGCAATTTGGCAATGGAGGCGATTCATAAACTAAGCCGAAACCAGTGCCGAGCACATTAACCCCGCGTTGAATGATGATCTTACACTACGTCTCAAAAGAAAATCCTAATCAATAGAATGCCTGATACCACGCAGTCTCCTCCTAGATGGACAGGCTCCTCGGCAAGAATAGTCACTAAAAGCTAGATCGCAAAAACCGTCATCGAGGACATTGACAGCTTATCCTCGAAGAATGAATATCTCAATATGCTTCCCCCAGAAATCAATCCTTCTTTTTCCCCTCCACGTCAAAAAACAATTTTTCATCAATATAATCAATAAGCCTATGAGAGCTCCCGTGCGTGGCTGTAGCGCTCTGGTCGCCGCTTTGACGGTCGTCGCTTGGCCGATGGTTTGCCCCCTTTCCGTCAACGGCCAAATCACCCTCAGCGCTCCCGATTTCTTCAACAAACCCGGCCAGTATTACGAGGCCTACGCGGACAAAGATGCGAACGTCAGTGGTATCCTCGGCATTCCAAGCGTAACCGCGCAGGCTTGGGATTTTACCTCCGGCCCCACCAACGTCGTCTATCGCTACGACTATCTCGACATCAAAGACGCCGCAGAGGCCGCAGCCTTCCCCGACGCTGGATTCGCCGAGCGCCTCACCGATCAGTCCTCAGGAACGGTGAAATGGCTCTACCTGAAACAGGTCAAGAGCCAGGGACGCATCACCTACGGCTTTCGAGATCCTGAGTTCAGCGCCTCCAAACCCGTCGCGGTCTTCGCCCCAGCGATTCTCGATTTCCCGGAAACCATCGGATTCGGTGACACTTGGAAGTCCGCCACCGAATTCATGACGGAGATCGGATTCGGCATCCCAGAGGACGGAGAAGACGACGGCGGCGCCTCCAACATCCAAGCCCGCATCACGTATACAGCCTCCTCCAAGGTCGACGCCTTCGGACTGATCAACCAGCCGAAGATTGGTTTTGGCGAATGCTTGCGGGTTAACGAACTGGTTCAGTACGACATCGCCGTGGATTTCGGCCTCGGGGACGGATTCATGAGCGTCTCCACCCAGTTCATCCGCAATTACTATTGGCTCCGCCGCAGCCACGGTATCGTCGTCCAGGTGACCTCGCGTCAGTTGGATACCCCTCCCCCCGACGACTTCAGCGTCGCCGCGGCTGTGACTCGGATGTACGCCACCAACCACGAGGAAGGCGCAGTCCAGGTTCCAACCATTTCTGGGCTGAAACTCACGTTGGGGAAAGAAGGCGGACTATTACAGTGGGCCAAAGCCGCTGGGATCACCAAGTACCGCGTCGAGTACCTCACTGGTGACAGCGTCACTTGGCAGGCCCTCGTGGAATCGACGAGCTCGAACTTCGTGCTCGATGCCGCAGCCAACAAACCTGCGGCGTCGGCGCGCTTCTACCGTGTCGTAGGATTGAACTGAGCCCCCGCCTCTAGCTGGGGCGCAAACCATCGATTCCAGCCATGAAAGCCGTTTCACGAGCGCGACGAATTCGGGGTGGTTTCACCCTGATCGAACTCCTCGTGGTCCTTGCCATCATCGCGATCCTCGCCTCTTTGCTCCTGCCCAGCCTCTTCAACGCCAAGCAAGCGGCGCTCAGCATCAAGTGCCTCAACAACGTACGTCAGATCGGCCTCGGTCTCTCCTTGTACGTCGGGGATTTCGACCGATTCCCCGTCTACAATTTCGATCCCGCCGTCGGCGATGAAATGATTTTCTGGCACTCAAAAATTGAACCTTACGTTCAATCCCGATGGACCAACGCGCTCTTCTCCTGCCCCGCCTATAAGGGTGCCACGGTCGACGGAAACGACTACGCCACCCCACTCGGAAGCTACGGCTATAACGCCAACGGAACCCAGTGGGACTTGAGCGAACTCGGGCTCGGCGGCCGCTATACCAAGAAGGTTATCGAAGGCCTCGGCGGTTCCTCCATCCCCGGCGTCACAGCCATCGCAGCCTCCAGTGTACTCGAGCCCTCGGACATGATCTCCGTCGGAGATGCCCACCTGATCTGGGTCCCCGGCTTCATGCTGTCCGGTCTCTACGATCGTGAGAACAAAACCACGTACAGCGGAATGGCCCTGCTCGACATCAATTCGCGCAACAACGCCCAAGCCCTCTCCTGGCCCGGCAGCCCCGGCATCCGCCTCGCCACATTCTGGCGCCACCGAAACCGCCAGAACGTCACCTTCTGCGACGGCCACACCGAGAACCTTAAGGAATCCAAACTGTTCGAACCCCAGGATTCCGCTCTCCGCCGCTGGAACAATGATCATGAACCCCACGCGGATAAGCTGACTTTTCTGAAACGGTAGGAGCCTGTCCGAAAACCGGAACAGCCTCACCTCCTCTCAGGCTTCTAGGAACCGACCGAGACCGTACCCGGTGGCGGGAATGGCCAGGCTCCAGAACCTCCAAAGGCGACGCGACCTGGCGGGTCATCAATAGGAGCAGCGCCGTTTCGGCGAACCGCTACCCACCGGCACGCATTGAATCCGGCCATGTATCCAAAATCGGAAATCGTTCCATGACCCCGTTTCAAGGCTTCCGCGCCCACGGGCAAGTGAGCATGAAAAAACTGTTTCCCGGTGAGAGTTGACTCATCGGTTTAGCCGGTCCCAACCTCTCGCCACTAACAAACATTTTGGTGCAATTCGCCCGATGGCAGCAACGGGTAACAGTTAGTTCTGGCGCACGGCGCCACATCAGACCAGACCGGCCAATCCGTCTAACCCTCTGCGGGCCCCGAATCACCACCAGTGGAAATTCGTCTGCGGCCGGAGCGGGTTCGTGGTGTCGTCGTCGGCGGTGAATAGGGTCTGCAGCCGCACGTCCTCCATTTCCAAAGGAAACCTGTAGAAATCCGCATGCGTGTCACCCCAGAGCATTACGTGTCCGCGCTTGCCTCGGGAGTTGTGCCAGGCACTGCGGGTATCTTCCGGCTTCCGGTTACCATGCCAAGGGACGTCTCCTTGTATGATTTTATTGACCGGACTCATGGCCACCAAGCTGGTCTTGATGGCCAAGGCCTGAGGGGAACCCGCCGGCGCGAGGGAGTCACCGGTGACATGTCGGGTCCGAAAAGAGTTCATCCCGAACTGTGCGCGGTAACTGTTGCCAAACGCCTCGAACGCCGTCTTGTTCGGATAGAAGAAATCACCACGGTCGGCAGGGCAACGCCAGGAATTGGTCGCTGAAACATAGAGGTTCAACGGTCGGTTGGTGGCTGGTGTGGCTCCACCGTGATGATCGTTCACCTTGCCCAAGGCCCCACCGTAGGAATTCCATCCGGTGCACACCGGATAACTGTCACGGTTATCGTCCGTATACAGTTGGAAAGCCACACCGATTTGGTGTTGATTATTGATGCAACTGGTCATGAGCGCCTTGGATTTCGCCCGGGCAAGAGCCGGCAAAAGCATGCCAGCCAGAATCGCGATGATGGCAATGACCACCAGCAGTTCGATGAGAGTGAAACCTCGACAGCAACCGGTTGATGACAGGATCAACTTGGACGGTTTCCTCATATTTTAAGTCGCTAACAGTTTCTCGATGCACAAGCCAGTCATTTTGTCGAAGCGGCGGCGCACCAGTCGTTTTTGAGTTCGAACTGAGCGGGTGAAAGCCCTCGGTAGCGGCTCCTCAGGCGACCCCGACGATCCGGCGGAACGCCTCGCCTTCGTTGAGCGTCGGCCGCTCCGGACGGCCCTGGTGCGTGTAGACCAGTTCCATCGCATCGAGACCCATCAGCCAGAGGATGGTGGAGTGAAGGTCGTGGACATGCAGGCGGTCCTCCACCGCGCGGAGCCCGACCTCGTCAGTGGACCCGATGGCCTGACCGCCCTGCACCCCCCCGCCGGCCATCCACATGGTGAACCCCGTGGGGTTGTGGTCCCGGCCGGTTCCCTTCTCGGACATGGGGGTGCGCCCGAACTCGCCGCCCCAGACGACCAGTGTCTCGTCGAGCAGGCCCCGGGAACGGAGGTCGCGGAGCAGGCCGGCGATCGGTTGGTCGGTCTGGCGGAACAGCGCACTGTGGTTCTTCTCGAGGTTCTCGTGGGCATCCCATCGGCTGCCGGCGCCGCTGTAGAGCTGCACAAACCGCACGCCCCGCTCGACGAGGCGGCGGGCTTGCAGACACATCCGGCCGAAGGTTGCCGTCTCGGCCTCGTCCAGCCCATACAGTCGCCGGGTGGCCTCGGTCTCGCGGCTGAGATCCACAGCTTCGGGTGCCTCGGCCTGCATTCGGAAAGCCAACTCGTAACTGGCGATGCGCGCCTCCAGCTCGGTCTGCTCCGGATGGCCGGCGGCGAAACGGCGGTTAAGCCGGTCGAGAAACCCAAGCTTGCCCCGTTGCTGGGCCGCAGTCAGACCCTCCGGCGTGTTGAGGTTCGGGATCGGCTCGGAGCCTCCCTGCATGCGCACACCCTGGTGGACCGCCGGCATGAATCCGGATCCCCAGTTGCGCGGCCCGTTAATTACTTGCGCTGGGGTGTCCTGCAGAACGACGAAGGCCGGCAGGTTGGCGTTCTCGGTCCCGAGCCCGTAGGTCACCCAGCTGCCGAGGGACGGACGACCGGCGAGGATCGATCCGGTGTTCATCTGGCAGACGCCGGTCGAATGGTTGATGCCGTCGGCCCAGCAGGAGCGGATCACCGCCAGCTCGTCGGCGCACTGCGCCACCTGCGGGAGCCAGTCGGAGACCCACAAGCCCGACTGCCCGTGCTGCTTCCAGGTCCTCCGCGACGGCAAGATGGGCGAGCGGAATTCCCCCATGGCCGTGATCACCTCGCCGAAGCCCTCGGGGATCGGGCGGCCAGCCAGACGGTCCAGCGCCGGCTTCGGGTCGAAGGTGTCGAGGTGGCTCGGACCACCTTCCATAAAGAGGAAGATCACGCTGCGAGCCCGCGGACGCAGGTGCGGGCGTCGTGGAGCCACGGGCCGATTGAGACCAGCGGCCCCAGGCGCCGCGAGGGTGCGCGCCGGAACCGCATCTGCCGCCAGCAGATCTGCCAGGGCCAGCGCCCCGAACCCGCACCCGGCTTTGGCGAGGAACTCACGTCGGGAACCGGCGGAATGGACTGGGAAAGTTTTCATGATCCGGTCACTCGACGAACAGGAAGCCGTTGGAATTGAGCAGAGCATGGCAGAGATCGGCCAATGCCAGCGACCGTGCATCGAGGGCAGCCTCCGACGGCCTGCGACCGGGCCGCAGGTCCTGGCCGCGACCCGAAACATCGTGAAACCGATTGGGCTTGGCCTCGAAACTCCATTGCCCGATGCCTTCGGCCAAGATCCCCTCATGCACCCACTGAAGGCGGTCGCCCGGCACCACGGCTCCCGTGAGACGGACATCATCGATGAGGCCGTCCCACAGGGCCTGCCCTCCGCGACGTCCGCCAAGGGTCAGCTCGGTCCCGGAGCCAGAGGCCGCACCGAAGGAGACCCCGGTATCGGCCCGGGCCTGCACCGTCTGCAGGGGTTCCTCGTCATTGGAGAGATCCTTGAGGTGGAAGGTCACGGTGGGACGCTCCCCCGGGGCCCCAGCCACCGAGACCCCGACGTAATACGGTTTGTCCATGTGCAGGACGAGATCGGAACAGACCTCCTCGGTGGATGACGGGGCCCCAGCCGTACCTGCCGCACCTGCCGCCGCCGCCCCTAGAGTAACCCGCGCGACCTGGAACATCAGCGACTGCGGACGCCGGGCTGACTTCCGGCCGGTGACGCCCACGGCCCAGCCGGACCCCGAAGCCTCGCCCACGGAGGCGATCACGCGCGGCGATCCATCCTCGGGAAGCGAACGAAGATAGACGAAGGCCTCGAGTGTGAAAGGACCGGCGGGCGACGGCAGCCGCAACGGGGCCGAAAGAGTCTCCTGCAAAGAACGGGGCGCGAACACCGCGGCCCGGCCGTCGCGGAAGGGCATGCGCTCAGACTGGAACCCCGCCGCGGCCGAGAGCGCCAGCTCCGGATCCACCCGATGCCCCTGCTCGCGCAGAAAGCCCAAGGACTCTTCCAACTCTTCGACTGCGGGGCGACGACCCAGCGTCAGCAGATAGGCCGTCCGAATGGCATCCTCCATCCGGCCCGACGCGGCGGCCTCCAGACGGATGGCCATGGCCCTCGAGCGCTGGATCATAAAGGGACTGTTGATGAGCAGCAGCGACTGGATCGGGGTCGTAGTGGCATCGCGCGAAGAGGTGCTCGTGAACTGCTGCGGGGCGTCGAAGACATCCAGCAGGGGATCGCGGGTGTTGCGCAGGACCTTGGAGTAAATCGACCGGCGGAACTGAGACGCGTCGGCGGAACCACGGACGGGATCGGTGCGCAGCTCGCCCGTGGCCTGCAGCAGCGCGTCGCGGATCTGCTCGGCGTCGAGTCGACGGGTCCGTGCGTGCCACAGCAGCCGGTTTGCGGGATCGATCTGTGCGGCCCGCATCCATGCGGCTTCGACGTTGCGGGCATCGGGCGGACCACTCCGTGCCTGCCGTGCGATGGTCTCCGGGCTCGACGCCTGACGGTAGGTCGCACTGTTGAGCATCCGGCGGTGCAACGCCTTGAGGCTCCACCCGTCCGCCAGGAAGCGCGAGGCGAGCCAGTCAAGCAGCTCGGGATGGCTGGGTCGCTCGCCGAGACGTCCGAAGTCGCTGCCAGTGCCGACCAGGCCGCGTCCGAAATGCTGCTGCCAGACGCGGTTCACCAGCACCCGGGCCGTAAGCGGGTTGTCCGGCTGCGTCAGCCAGGCGGCCAGGGCGGCACGACGACCGGTGGAATCAGGCCCGCCGGCCGGACGCATCGCACCCGACGGGCCGCGGTCGAGCACGCTAGGGATTCCGGGCGCGATGGGCTCTTCGGGACGCCCCGGGATGAACACGTCTGGAGCGCGCGAGCCGACATCGCGCACGGTGAGGGTAACCGGCAGGGGCGGAGGCCTCAGGCCGTCGTATTCCGACAAGGCCCGCTGCAGCGAACCATGGCGTTCCTTGTCGGCGGGCTTGAGCTGCGGGACCAGGCGGTCGTGCTCGTGGGTGATCTGCCGGTGGGCCAGCGCCCCAATCTGCCGTTCCAGCGGCGACCGATCGGACTCGGGCTTGCGCAGGATGGCCTGAATGGCTGGCGGAAACTTGGAGACCGCGCCATCGGCCGCACGGGTCTTGTACGGTGTGAGGAGCGACTCGATCTCCTGCCGCAAACCGGCGGTCTGATCGGCCCACGCCCTGCCCTGCGCCTCGCGGTCCAAGCGGGTCGTCGTGGTGGCCAGGGGCAAATCGTCGTGCCATTGGATCCCGGCGAACGAAGCCTGAAGACGGTAGTAGTCCTTACGCAGGAGCGGGTCGAACTTGTGGTCGTGGCAGCGGGCGCACTGGAAGCCCAGACCGAGGAACACATCACCCGTGGTATCGGTGATGTCATTGAGAATCATGGTCCATTGGCCGGCCGCATCGCGGTTGTTGTATTCGTAGATGCCGCAGCGCAGGTAGCCGGTGGCGGCGAGGGCCTCGGGATCTTCGGGGAACAACTCGTCGCCAGCCAACTGCTCTTGCACGAACCGGTCGTAGGGCTTGTCGGCATTCAGGGCACCGATCACGTAATCGCGGTACCTCCAGGCGGTGGGCCGGAAATCGTCGGCCTTGTAGCCGTCGGAGTCGGCGTAGCGGACCAGGTCGAGCCAATGTCGGGCCCAACGTTCGCCGTAGCGCGGACTCTCCAGCAGACGATCGACCAGTCGCTCATGGGCGTCGGGCCGGGGATCCTGGACGAAGGCATCGATGTCGGCCGGCTCGGGCGCGAGTCCCCAGAGGTCGAAGAACATCCGCCGGATGAGCACGGCCCGATCGGCCTCCGGCGTTGGGCTGATTCCGCGCGACTCCAGCGTCGCCAGGATGAAACGGTCGACCTCGTTGCGGGCCCATCCCCCGTCCCGGACCTCGGGAACGGCGACCGGGGACAACGGCTGGAAGGCCCACCAGGAGCGGTCCTTGTCGGTGATCGGTCCGCGAGGTCGCTTGGCGAGCCCGGTGCTGGCCTCGGGCCAGGGCGCCCCTTGCCGGATCCAGTCCTCCAGCAATGCCGCCTGCTCGCGGCTCAATGCCTCCCCTTGCGGGGGCATCCGATGCTTCGGCTCCCCAGAGCGGACCCGATCCATCAGCGGGCTGGCTTCGGGATGCCCCACCACGACCGCCGGCTTCCCCGATTCTCCACCCTGCAGCATGCCCGAACGCGAATCCAAGACGAGCCCCCCGCGGATGCGGTCGGCCGCATGGCTGTGGCACTCGAAGCACTTCCCCTCGAGCAAAGGGCGGATCTTGGCCTCCAGCGATGCTGGCCCGGTTGCGGCCCCTGCCAGTGCGAAAGCACCGTAGACCCACAGAGTCAACGCTAGTCCCGGGCCGATCCAAGGCGAGGCCCGCGTCTGGACCAGAAGGGGAAGCATTCCACTCGATACTGCCATCGAAGGAAATCTGCAATGGGAAGTCGTCAGCGACGCGAATTGGGTCAGAAAACGGTCGACCCCGAGGATTACCGTCAACCAAGTCGATGGGATTCCAGATGCGCCCGAACCGGCAATGTCTTGGTATCCGGGCCGATGGGCCAAAGCCAGAAACTATCTGTGGAAAGTCAGCAGACGAGGGTGGATTCCGGAGGATTTGTTAGCACTGGTTGTTAGTACCGATGTTAGCACTAAACCGGGGGGGTGAGGAATCCTAATGAAAACGGATTGGTGCCAGTGGGAAGAATCGAACTTCCGACCAAGGGCTTATGAGTCCCCTGCTCTACCGCTGAGCTACACTGGCACAGTCTCCGTTCGGAGCGGGCGAGTTGGATAGGCCATAGCCCCCAGTCCGCACAAGCCTGATTTCAATTAAATCGCGAGAAACCTCACTGCAATCGGCTTCCCCCCAAGATCAGGTTCAGTTCTGGGAAACAGAATGAACCGACCTCAGGATCTCAAGACGACCACGGCCCGACTACACCTTGGTTACCCACTTAAAATCTTCAGCCACTGCCTTGATCGACGTCAGGTTGCGCCGGTCGAATAAGTGACGAGCCGCTTGGAGGAAATTCCCCTTCTTGAGAGCCTTCCAGGTGTCCATCGCACTGACGGCCACAAACTGCAACACGCTGGGATCGCGGTAACAATCGATCATGCAACGGGTGCAACCATCACGCACCAGCTTGGACTCGTCCCACTCGTACACATTGCACATCGGGGTTTCCCAGAAGTGGCAGCGGTACAAGTTGAGATGCCAATCGAGGTAGAAGTACTTGAAGCCTCCCAGACACCCAAACTGTTCGGTCTCACCGCGCAAGTGGCGCTGCATCTCATCCAGCGACTCGGTTGGATTAACCACCGGATAGCCGCTGCGGTGCTTCATCCGCTTGATCTTCTCAAAGACCTCGTAGAGTTCATCCTTGGTGAAGCTCACCAAGCCCCCTTCGCTGAAACTCAAGTAACTGCTCTTCAGGTCGGTGAGCGGGTAGCTGAAGGTGCAGCTCTCAAAACCGAGGGATTCTAAGAATTCAGGCAGCTTGTCGTAGTCTTCGATGAGCTTGCTGGCCGTGATGCTGGCGGTGGTCTGAACTCCCAGACCCAGGAAAAACTCATTGGCACGACGGATCTTCGCGCAGACATCTTTGAGCCCGCGGTTCTTCTCGTGGGCCACGATGTCGTGGGCGTCGATCGACATAATGACGCTGCTCAGGCCGTCACTGGCCAAGGCTCGCATGTTCTCCTCGGTCCACAATCCGCCGTTGGTGCAGATCATGGGCTTAATCCCCTTGCGGGCCGCATAGCGGACCATGGCGCGGAGATCGCGGTGAATCATCGGCTCCCCGCCCACGAACAGCAGGTAGCCGATGTGGTTCCGAACGGCGATGTCGATGACGTCCTTGGCCTCTTTCAAGGTCACCGACCGGCGCTTCTTGGGGTCAAACTGACTGCGCGCGAACCCGCAGAAACCGCAGTCGGCATTGCAAATATTGGTGATGGCGAACTGGAGGTAGCCGGGGCCGCCATGATCGAGCACTTGGCCAACCAGTTTAAGAACCGAGATCTTCGGTCTCGGCACCGGCACCGAGAAATCATCATCAGCCCCCAACCCGTTGGCGACCGCGGTCGCTGAGGGATTCACGGACACACTGTCAAAAGCGGCGTCACTCATTCAGTTCGACCTCACCTTCAGGGGGAAGAGGCCCCTGGGGCAATCCTTTGTTCGCAATGGATCACCTGTGAAAAGCCCCTCAGGCTTTGTTTGATCGTTCGACCAGAAACACGCCTTCTTCTCCCGATCCTGCGATCCACGATTGCGCGAGACGCAGCCCTTGGCTCCGCAATCCGAACTCGATGGAACTGGGTGTGTGGCGGATGGAAAAGAACAGGCGGACTCGTTCACCGGGTTCCAAGCAGAAGGTCTCGCCTTCAAGAACCCATTCCGAACTCCGTGACACCACCCAGTCGGCCGCAATGCGCGCACAACCCGGCAATCCTAGATCCCGCTCGACGTGAAACTCCACCGAACCGGCCTCCGCCGGAACCCCGTGGTCTTCGAGCAGCGTCCGTAGCCAGGCCTTGGTCTCGGGATTGTTGTATTGAGGCAGAACCGAGCGAACACCTGTTTCCAAATCAGGACCCGGGGCCAGATTGGCGCTGAAGAGTATCCGATCTCCGGGACGCAGCCACGAGGCCATGCGCTCGAAAATGAACTCCGGCTCGAAGTTCGGGAGCATCCCGAAGAGCGTCAAGAAACGGCGCGCTCCGCCGGGTAACAACGGATCGATGGCAGCGGAGAGGTCGTCGACGTCGGTGAGGTCGGCGGCGATTGGATGAACCGTGAGGCTCGGGCTCTGGGCCAACGCTTCCTCCCGTGAAATCAACACCAACGGCACACTCACATCCAGCGGCAGGTAGGTCACCGAAGAGGCCCGGACCACTAAGGCCGCGACGACGCGAGCCTCTTTGTGACCACTTCCGCAACCCAATCCGATGCAACCCCAAGGGCCAGCCGCTAAACCCACCACCGACTCACGAGCGGCCTGATCGTAAATGGATCGGGAATCTTGGGCCGTGACGGCTGGGGAATGGGCCGCATGCACCTCCATCCAACGACGAGCCCGACGGGCCGTGTCGTAATGAAAGGCCCCATGAATGCGCCGGGTCTGGAACGAGGCACGCAACCGGGCGTGAACCGCATCCGGAAACAGGCTCGGATGGATGGCCACCGAAACGCAGGGCGATATCATTCGTGGCGAGAGCAAACGGGGTCGACCCTCTCGCATCAAGCTCCAAGCCCGGGCGGTTGGCCTCACACCTCGGGGAATTTCCTCGAGGATTCCGTCTAAACCACATCCAGACACCTTAAATCCGCTGCGGCCAACATTCGACACCCACCTTCTTGGCGGCCTTGCGCAACTCCGCATCCAGCGTGGCCAGCGGGATCTTATTCCGCATCGCCAGCTCCAAATAGGCTCCGTCGTACTGCGTGAGAGCATGGGTTCGAGACAACGCGAATGTCTCCGAAAACGCCCGGGAACCAGTCTCACGATCCACCTCGATCGCGAGCGAACTTAAAATCCCCATAAAATGGGCCGAATCGGCGGGCGTGCAGCGCTTGCGACGTTCACCCATCAATAAGGTGTTGGTCACCTCCAACGGCCAATGTGCGGCGACAATCGCTGAGCCCGATTGATTGAGGTGATCGAGAATCTCATCAGTCACTGGTGTCGCCTCTCCGTCAAAAAACCAGGCCATGGTCACTGAACAATCCAGTACAAAGGCGCCGTTCATCGACGCCCCTCTCCACGCCAATTACGAAGTTCCTCGACTGAAGCGGAACGCATCGCCCGACCGGCCCGCATCCGGGCGATAGACTCAGCCGCCTCGGCGCGACCGGAACGATTGACTGGGGAAAGTCGGGCCATCTCGGTGTCATGGCGCGTGATAATGAACTCTTCACCCTGCCCGACCCGCTCGATGAGCTCAGACAATTTGCTCTTCGCCTCGGCCAAAGGCACAGAAATCACACTGCTGTTCATTGCAACGAATCCTAAGACTAGTTCGAGACTAGTCTAATCTATTTTGGAAAGAATGGATTCTTCCCAAGACTGCGGACCGATCCTCTGCTTCGCTTTCAGGTGTTGAGCGCACACCGGACCCCACCCGCACCCTCTCACCGCAGCCTTTCACGCCGTGGATGGATCACTGGCTTGCTGGTCGCCCCGTCCCTGCTGTCGGGTGTTCAGCTCTTGGCAGAAGCCCCCGCCAAAACGAAGGTTTCTTATCCCGAACGCGTGGTCCGCGAGGTCGAAGGGTGGACCGTCCGGATCGACACCCGACTGTGGTCCGAGCAACGCCCCGCCACCGACAAAGCCCTCGAACTCCTTGCGGTCCAATTGCGTGAAATCCTTCAGGTCGTCCCCGCACCGGCCGTCCAACGCTTGCGCAAAATCACCCTCTGGTTCACCCGCGCCTACTCTGGCCAAGGGGGACGGGCCGAGTATCATCCAGGCGCGGGATGGTTGCGCGACAACGGACGCGACCCCGCCATGGTCCACGGGGTTGAATTCACCGACATCCCAGACTTCGAGTCCGAGACCCGGCGCATGCCCAATTTCACGCTGCATGAATTGGCCCACGCCTACCACGACCGCGTGCTGCCCGGCGGATTCTCCAACACCGAAATTGCCGCCGCCTACAAAGCCGCCAAGGCCAGCCAACGCTACGAGCGCGTTCAACGCAAAGACGCCGCAGGCAAAATTCACTGGGACCGGGCCTATGCCATGACCGACCCCATGGAGTACTTCGCCGAATGCACTGAGGCCTTCTTTTCCCGCAACGATTTTTATCCCTTCAACCGCACCGAACTTCAACAGCACGATCCCGACGTAGACGCCCTGCTCGTCCGTCTGTGGGGCCGTAAATCCTGATTCCAAAAACCCTTCCCCCATGACCATCACGCGTATCTTCGCCCATCAGGTCGACCTCCCGCTCCACGAGACCACCTACAAGTGGTCCGGCGGCAAATCGGTCACCGTGTTTGACAGCACCATCGTGGGTGTTGAAACCGACACCGGCCTCGTCGGCTACGGTGAGGTCTGCCCGCTGGGGCCCTTCTATCTGCCCGCCTATGCGGCCGGTGTTCGGGCCGGTCTTCTCGAGTTGGGCCCGTTGCTTATCGGCGAAAACCCGCTGGAACTCGGCAAACTCAACCACCGGATGGATGCCGCCCTGAAGGGCCACCCGTATGTGAAGTCGGGCATCGATATCGCGTGCTGGGATATTTTGGGCAAGGCGACCGGCCTGCCCGTGTGCACTCTCTTGGGTGGCCGCTACGGCGAGAAGGTGCGCCTCTACCGGGCCATTTCGCAGGAAGACCCGGAGATCATGGCCGCCAAGGTCGCCGGCTACCGGGCCGAGGGTTACACGCGCTTTCAGCTCAAGGTGGGCGGCGATCCCGATGTGGATATCGCCCGCATCCGCGCGGTCCGTAGCATTCTTAAAGGCGGCGAACGCCTGGTGGCCGACGCCAACACCGGCTGGACCCAGCATGAGGCGGTCCGCGTGGTGCGGGCCGTACGCGACCTCGACGTGTACATCGAGCAGCCCTGCCTGACCTACGAAGAATGCCTCGCGGTGCGCCGTCAGACCGATCACCCGTTCATTCTGGATGAAAACGTAGACGGCCTCGACCTGCTGCTGCGGGCCAAGGCCGACCTGGCTATGGACGTGGTGAACCTCAAGATCAGCAAGCTCGGAGGCCTCACCAAGACCAAGCAGGCTCGTGACTTGTGCGTGAGCATGGGCATCGCCATGACCCTCGAAGACAGTTGGGGCGGCGACATTACTACGGCCGCCATCGCCCATCTCGCTCACAGCACTCCGGAGGCCTACCGCTTCACCAGCACCGACTTCAACAGCTACGTCACCGTGAGCACGGCGGAAGGCGCTCCGCAACGCGTCGATGGCTACATGGAAGCCCCCCATCGGCCCGGACTAGGCTTCACCCCCCGTATGAATGTGCTGGGGCCGCGCGTCGTAGACATCCACTGAGCCCAATCCTCCGCCCCGATGAACCCATCCTTGCCGAACCTGCCATCGTGCCCGCTCCGGAGCCTGTCCCTTGGGCCCGGGATCTTGCTCGTCGTCCTCCTCGCGCTGGGCACGACTCCGCTCGTATCCACCATCGGCCGCGCCGCCGAGCCCGGCAGCACCAATGCCCCCAGCCCGTTGCTCACTGTTGAGCGGATCTTCAAGGGCGGTGAATTTGGCGGCGAAGGGTTTGGCGGCCACTGGTTGGAAGACAGTTCTGGCTATGTCACCTGGGAAAAACCCGGCAACGGGGGGCCTGGGCAAGACTTGGTTCGACACCACCCGGCCACCGACAAGCGCGACATTCTCTTGGCCGCCTCCGAATTAATTCCGGCCGGCAAAACTCAACCGCTCTCGGTGGATGACTACGCTTGGTCGACCGATCGCTCCAAGGTGCTTATTTACACCAACAGCAAGAAGGTGTGGCGCACCCACGCCCGCGGTGATTATTGGGTGCTCGATCGCACCAGCCACGAGCTCTTCCAACTCGGTGGCAATGCTCCGGCCTCGAGCCTGATGTTCGCCAAGTTCTCGCCCGACGGCACCCACGTGGCCTACGTCCGCGAACGCAACTTGTACTCCCAAGACCTGCGCTCCCGCAAGGTCACGACCCTCACCGACACGCCCAACGAACACCTCATCCACGGTGCGTTCGATTGGGTCTACGAAGAGGAGTTTACCATGCAAGACGGCTTCCGATGGAGCCCGGATAGCAAGTCCATTGCCTTCTGGCAGTTGGACACCGAGGGAGTCCGCGAAGTGGCTTTGGTGAACAACACCGACAGCCTGTACCCGCAGGTTCAGCGCATCCCCTACCCCAAGACCGGCGAACTGAACTCCGCCTGCCGCATTGGCGTGGTGGATGCCTCGGGTGGCGACATCCGCTGGGTGAAGACCCCGGGCGATCCGCGCGAGCATTACATCCACGACCTCCAGTGGATTCCCCGCACTCGCAGCCTGCTGCTCCAGCAATTGAACCGACTGCAGAACACCAACCGAGTGTTCATGGCCGAATCTGCCACGGGCGAAGTCACTCCATTGCTCGTCGACTCCGACAAAGCCTGGGTCGAAGCCCACAACGACCTGACCTGGCACAGCGACGGCCGCCGCTTCCTGTTCTGGAGTGAACGGGACCAGTGGCAGCACCTCTACTGGGCCGGACTCAAAAACGGAAAACTCAAACCCGCCACACGCGGTGCGTTCGATGTGACGGAACTCGTCCGGGTTCAAGAAGCTCGCCAAGAACTCTACTTCACAGCCTCCCCGGACAACCCGACGCAGCGCTATCTCTACCGCAGCTCGTTCCGCGGACACGGCCTCGAACGCCTGACCCCCACCAACGCTCCTGGAACCCACAAATACGTGGCCTCACCCGATGGCCGGTGGGCTTTCCACACGGTGTCGTCCTTCACCGTGCCGCCCAAGACCGAGCTCATTTCGCTGCCCGACCACAAGACGGTTCGAGTGCTGGCCGACAATCAGAAGATCCGCGAGAAGCTGGCCACCTTGAAGGTTCCCACCACCGAGTTCTTCCGAGTTCCGGTGGGAGACGGCATCGAAATTGATGGCTGGTGCGTGCTGCCGCCGGAGTTCGACCGTACAAAAAAACACCCGCTCATCGTGCATGTTTACGGCGAACCGGCTGGGCAAACGGTGAAAGACCAATGGGGCGGATCCGGCCAACTCTGGCACTGGATGCTCGCCCAGCAGGGCTATGTGGTCATGAGTTTCGACAACCGCGGCACGGCCACACCCCGGGGCCACGACTGGCGCAAATCCATCTACCGCCAAGTGGGCATTCTCGCCTCGCAAGATCAGGCGGCCGCCCTCAAGCACGTGTTGGCCACGCGGCCCTACCTCGACCCCAAGCGCTTCGGTATTTGGGGATGGAGCGGTGGCGGGTCCATGACGCTTAACGCCCTGCTCCGTCATCCCGACCTTTACACCGCGGGCATATCCATCGCGTCGGTGCCCAACATGCGCCTGTACGACACCATTTACCAAGAGCGCTACATGGGCCTGCCCTCGGACAACGCCGAAGGCTACCGCCAGGGCTCGCCCCTGACCTTCGCCGACGGCCTTCAGGGCAAGCTGCTGCTCATCCACGGCACCGGCGACGACAACTGCCACTATCAAGGAGCTGAAGCGCTGGTGAACGCCTTCATCACCCACGGCAAGCAGTTCCGCATGATGTCGTACCCCAACCGCTCCCACTCCATCAGCGAAGGCCTCAACACCAGCGTCCACCTCCGCCAACTGATGACCGACTTCCTCCACGAAACCCTGCCCCCCGGGCCACGGTAGGCAGGCGGCGCAAAGAACACCCAGGAGGCGAATCTCGCCAACCTAGGGTTGCTGTTTTGGGGCCTCCAGAATCACCGTTGCCCCGATCGATCAAGCTCCACTTCAGGCGCGCCAGCCGTGATTCTCGCGAACCTGAATCATGGCCGAGAGGATGTTGTTCCAGGTCTCCTGCTTGCCCATGACATCGTTCGGGAACATGCAGCCGTCCCAGCAAATGTGCTGAAACTTCTTAGTCACCTTACTGGCGTCGTCGCGCATCCAGTAGCCGGCATCGCGAGCGATGTTCAACTTGCCGTTTGGATCGGTCGCTAGGCAGTGCTTGCCCGTCTTCTCGTGATCGCCCGACCCCTTCACCGTCGCGTCATTCTGAGCCACGTGGAAATCGATAGTCCACGGCCGCAGCGCCGCGGTCATCTTCTTCATGGCCTTGTGGAAGGCTTCCGGCTCCCAGTGGTAGTTCTGCGGCACGATCCGGTGGGCGCTCGGGGCATTGTAGCCCAGCGTGTAGAGGAGCGTGTGGGCCATGTCGGCCTGGAAGCCCACGACCTTGGGCATCCCGGTCTCTTCCAGCGTCTGGATCATGTACTTCCAGGATTGCATACCACCCCAGCAAATTTCGCCCTCGGCGGCCAGACGCTCACCGTGATCTTTGGCCACCTTGCCGCCCTCGCGGAAGGTCTTGGCGATGAGCTTCGTGTTGCCCTTGGGGTCTTTGTCCCAGGCGGTTACCGGCGCGGCCGAATCGATACGCACCACACCGTAGGGGCGAACGCCCAGGTCACGAAGCTTTTGACCAATGCGGCAGGCCTTACGCACCGCGGACACCCAATTGGCGCGCTGCGTGGTATCACCCATGGCTGAGCCATCGAACCACACCGGAGCCACCACCGTGCCCACCACGAACCCGCGCGACTGAATCTTCTCGGCGAGCTTCTTGATGCCATCGTCGGTGATGTCGATATCGACGTGCGGGTTGTAGAGGAACAAATCCACGCCATCGAACTTCACGCCGTTGACCTCGGCCTTGGCGGTGTAGTCGAGCATCTTGTCGAGATCGATCGACGCCTCGGCGCCCTCCCCGCCCTTGCCCACCAATCCTGGCCACATCGCATTGTGCAGCTTTGGAAAATTGTTAGCAGCCGGAGCGACCGGAGCAGCCGGTGCAGCGGCGGCCGGGGCCTTGGCGGACTTCTTGGCGGGAGATTTCTTTGCGGTGGGCTTGCTCATAGAAAATAGGAGATGGGATGAGAATCGAATGACCCGTCGGGGATTCAAGCACGGTTTTCCAAATCGGCCCAATCTCTCGCTGCCAATGCCCGTGGCAATCGACGATCGGCGACGCTTCGACGTGGCCTGGTCACCCGACCGCCGGAGTGCATCGCATCCAGCCAACGAGGCCGATCACGGGTTCTGTTTGACGGAATCGCAGGAACGCCCGGCCTGAGGTCCATGAGCTAGGATTACTAGGTGCGCCAAAGCCCCGATGAGCACCAGCAAGTTGCCCATTTGCGACACCCCATGCCACATCCCGAATTGCCGAGCCAAGATCGGGCGTTCCTCGGCGGACGTTGTGATGGCATACCGTTGCTGATTCAGCCCCACCAATTTGGGCTGCAGCCAGAAACCGCCCGCACACACCAACGCCAAGATAGCAACCAAACCCCAGCGAGAACGCCGAGCCAAGGCAGAGCCAGCAGCGCCAGATCGCAGATGCAAGGCCAGCGCCATCACGGAGCAGACCACTTGCAGCACGAAGTACTTGGCCAACACCGACTGAGCGATGAGACCCGCATTTTGCCGTCCAACGAGATCCGTCACCGCCGGCGAGAAGAAGTTCGGGCCCACCACGACTGTCAGGAACAGCCCCGCCCCAAACCACACCGACGCATTCACCACCGCCAGCACATGCCAGATAATCCGCATGCGCGATCTTCATCCGATTTCACGCCAAAGACCAATCGCCAAGAAACCGACTTGAGTGCCTTGGGAGCCACGCTCCAAACCTCGAGGCGATGGGTCTTAAGGTTTATCGGCCGAGACACCAAGGCCTGCCATTTGCCCCGTCAGCGCAATTCGCCGGGTTGAACAGGGCCGGGTTGGACTTGGCAGCATCCCATTTCGTTGGCATCATTATTGTGTTGGGCGTCAACGGTGCGTTCACTGGTAGTTTTTTGTTAGGCGAAACAGTTGTCAACAAAGCCAAAAACGCACCAAAGCCCCGTAAACATTGGTCTGTCCCGATAGCTCAAATGGATAGAGCTACGGTTTCCTAACCTGCTACACAGCAGGGATCATCCCCCTGTTTTGAGTCAAGCCCCAGGGGCACAGGAATCACCAATGTTCACAGAATGGCCGTAAACACAGGGGGGTTTCACTCTTGGCAAGACCTTTTCCTGACGCAGCATCCTGTGCGTTTGACGGGCGTTTACTGGTAGGCATTTGGTAGGCACTAGACCGCCCACAGCAGGTATCCAGAACACCAGATTATGCCCATTTCATGGGCTTTTTGACCGTTTCCGCCAAAAACCGTAGTTCCGGCAAGGTTTCTCCATGTAACGGGCAGAAACTTGCTTGATCCACAATCTTGCCCGTGGCAGATTTCTGGAAAAGTCAACACCTCCCACAATAAGTCGTATCCACGTCACGTATGAAATTCACCCTATGGAATGCACTCCGGCCTCGCTGCTGGTTTTTTGGCTTTATTTTAGCATTGCTATCTACACAACAAGCTGGAGCACAAACAACGCAGCGGTACAAGATAATAAATGGAACGTTTAGTTGGGATGAAGCAAAAAAAGACGCTGAGTCAAGGGGTGGGCACCTTGTTACAATAACATCAGCAGAAGAATGGTCTGAGGTGTATTTGCTGATTAAAAACAATATCTCTGTTGCATGGTTGGGAGGATATCAATCACAGGATGCCATTGAGCCAAATCAGGGCTGGAAATGGGTTACAGGTGAGCCATGGGTGTATTCTGCATGGAATGTTGGTGAGCCTAATGATTCCGGTGGTATTGAAGATTATTTGGTCGGCTATGATTATATGGCTTATTGGAATGACGGGCAAATATCTAATTTTGGAGCAATAAAGAGTTATGTATTAGAAATTGAGCAAATTGTTGCCCCAACCATTGTAAACCAACCCTTAAATCAAACGGTCGCCCCAGGAAATGACGCAACCTTTTGTGCTTCTCTCAAAGACGCAGGTGTCTATAATTACCAATGGCAACGCAATGAGCAGAATATTGCTGGTGCTACTCTTAACTGCTACACCGTAAACTCAGTAACTGCAGCAATGGATGGCAGTCGTTACCGTGTAATTGTGGGCAATAGTGCTGGAACTATCATAAGTGATAGTGCCACATTATCCGTGGTAACTCCGCCCCCTCCTGTAATTGCAACACAACCTGCACCAAAGACCGTGCAAGAGGGTGCCAATGTCAGTTTCAACGTCGTGGCATCAGGTCAAGGAACATTGGCCTACCAATGGCAATTCAATGAGCAGAACCTTCCTGGTGCTGCCTCTTCCACTCTAAACCTCAACGGGGTTAAACTTAACACTGCGGGACGGTACCGTGTATTGGTGAGTTCGCAGTATGGGGTTACAATCAGTGACACAGTGTCACTCACCGTCAATCCCAATCCCCCTC
>SYMJ01000238.1 GCA_005805505.1 Verrucomicrobiales bacterium
ATAACGAGTTCCATTGCAATGGACGAGACGTCCTGTGCCGAAGCGGGCGATCAGGCGCTCCTGGGATGCGTTGGCGGTCCATAGTTTCCATCGATTCATCAGCTCAAGATGACCGGGGGGATCGGACAAAAGCTGTCCACTCCAGTGACAGTGCTGCCGCTTCTTCTCTGTGACGTTGTCGAGGCAAAGCGCCCGCGTCCGGTCGAACCGTCGAAGTTACCGCCGTCGCGCGGGACCGAAGAAATAACCTTTTCCAACCCGCGCCCCCTGGGTCTTGCGACCGGTGGCGGGCCCCAGTTTGTCCTTATCGAACAAGGCCGTGTAGGTATAGGGAAATTCAGGGAGTTTCACGCGTTGGACCTTCTTGCCAATGTAGCGCTCAATAGAAGCAACTTGGGCTGCCTCACCCGCACAGAATAGGGTCAATGCGTCGCCCGAACTCATCGCGCGACCAGTTCGGCCTATCCGATGAACGTAGTCCTCCGGATGCTCCGGGACGTTGTAGTTGATGACATGCGAGACGTCCGCGATGTCGAGGCCGCGCGCCGCAATATCGGTGGCCACAAGAACTTCGTATTTACCGCTTTTGAAGCCTTCCAAGGCCTGCTCCCGGTCTTTCTGAGAACGGTCCGAATGAATGACGGATGCCTTGTGGTTGTTGCGCCGAAGCAGGGCGTCAACCGTGTCGGCATCGCGTCGAGTCCGACAAAAAACGATGGCGCTTTCCCATTCAACTTTCTCCAGAAGTGAGATTAGCAGAGTTGGTTTCTGAAGCTCCGCCACCGGGTAAAGGACGTGCTTCACGGTGTCTGCCACGGAACGCCGTGCACCAATTTCAATGGTGATAGGGTCCCGCATCGCCCAGGTGATCAGCGTCTCGATCGCCGGGGGAATGGTGGCCGAGAATAGGGAACTCTGACGATCTTTGCCGCACTTGAGTACGATGCGCCGCACATCCGGGAGGAATCCCATGTCGAGCATCCGATCTGCCTCGTCGAGGACCAGAAATTTTACTCCATCTAAACGCACCGCGCCTTCGCCAAGGTGGTCGAGCAGTCGCCCAGGCGTGGCTACGATGACATCCATGCCGCGCTTGAGGTCGTCGCGTTGTTTGCCATAGCCGACGCCGCCGTAAATCAGACCAATCCGCAAATCGGTGAATTTGGCAAATTTTTCGAAGTTCTCGAAGGTCTGCACGGCCAACTCACGCGTGGGTTCGAGCACCAAACACCGCGGTCCTGCAGCATGGGAACCGAGTGTGCTGAGGATAGGCAGTGCGAAAGCCGCTGTTTTCCCAGTTCCAGTCTGCGCGGATCCGATGACATCACGCCCCTCGAGTATCTGCGGGATGGCACTCGCCTGAATGGGCGTTGGCTCTTTGTAACCGAGCTCTGCAACGGCATCGAGCATCGCCGCCTGCAGCCCCAGTTCAGAAAATAGCATGTCGGAGATTACAGGCCCTCGAATCAAGGCGGAAGGCGGAACTTGATGCGCGTGAGTCCCATCGTTGATGCGCGGAACAAAAAAATGTTTTAAATACCTAAAAAATATAATAAAATATCAAAAATATTTTCGACAATGTCTCGATCTTTTAATGATCCCGCTCTTTTTGCGACACGACAGAGTCTTCTGTTGCGCCTGAAGGACCAAGAGGATCAAGAGGGATGGCGGGAGTTCTTCGATACCTACTGGCGCTTTATTTACTCGTTTTGTCTCAAAGCAGGGCTGTCAGAAATTGAGGCCGAAGAGGTGGTTCAAGAAACCATGATCTCGGTGGCCAAACAAATGCCTCAGTTTCGGTATGACCGTTCGAAGGGCGGTTTTAAGGCATGGTTGATGACGCTGGTTCGGCGGAGGATGGTGGACCGACTTCGTAAACAGAATCGCTGGAACCGGATTATTTCGCAGGTGCCGCCATTTGAGGGCTCGAGCGAAACCGTGGCGACGGATCATCCAGATCCAAAACGTCCCGAGTTGGATGTGCTGTGGGCCTCAGAATGGGAGGGGTATCTTATTAATAAGGCGCTGCAACAGGTTCGGGAGCAGGTGTCCGAGAAGCAGTACTTGATCTATGAGATGCACGTCTTGAGAGAAGTCCCAATTTCGACGGTGGTAGCCAACCTTCAGACTTCGACCATGGCTGTGTATGTGGCCAAGCATCGGGTAGGAAAGCTGCTTCGAGTCGAATTGGGCAGGCTGAAAACCGAAGAGGATCCGGAATAAAATTTTCTATGGCCTCGAGCGATCCGCAGAGTGGGATTCCAGTAATACCAGATCATGAGTTAATCGAGGTGATCGGCTCTGGTGCCTACGGGAATGTTTGGCTTGGGCGAACGGTTCTGGGGACAGCCCGCGCCATTAAGGTGATCCGACGTTCGTCCTTTGAGAGCGACCAGCCCTTCAATCGGGAGCTCGAGGGCGTTCGACGCTACGAACCCATTTCGCGGACATGTCCGAACTTGGTCCCCATTCTTCAGGTGGGTTGTGATGCAGGATCTGATTTCTTCTATTCGGTGATGGAGTTGGCCGATTCGGTTGCCGCGCCTGCGATCGTTGCAACCGACAATTTGCCTCAACCCTCTGCTCAAGGCGCGCGTGCCTATCAGGCGCGAACGTTGCGTGTCGACCTCATCACCCGGGGCCGCCTTCCAATTGCTGAGTGTGTCGAAGTGGGCCTGGCTATGGCCGATGCTCTGGAGGTGCTCCACACCGCAGGTCTGGTTCATCGGGATATCAAGCCCTCGAACATCATCTACTTGCGTGGCCGGGCCTGTCTGGCCGATGTGGGGCTGGTGAGCGAGGCGCGAGAGGGATCCAGCTGCGTGGGCACCGCCGGTTACATCGCACCGGAGGGGCCCGGACTCCCACCGGCCGATCTCTACAGCCTGGGAATGGTCCTGTATGAGATCGCCACAGGCCGACGTCTGGCCGACTACCCTTCGACCCCGGCCGAGTGGATCCAGCCCGGACACACCGTTGAGTGGGAGTTCCAGGAGATTATTCTTCGCCTCGGAGCCCGCGACCCGGCCCGTCGTCATCGCGATGCCGCGGAATTGCGCGACGAGCTATTGCTCCTGCGCGGAGGCCGATCGGTCCGACAACTCCGGGCCCGGGAAGTTCGGAAACGAGTTCTCCTTCGCGCCACGGGTGCAGTTCTGGTGATGGGGATCTTGGGCCTTGGTGTGACGGGCGCGCTGCGAACCCGTTCCCGTGAGGCCCAGGACCGCCGGCGGGACTCCGAATCTCAACAGGTAGCCCTCCTTCTCAGCCGGGCTCGGGACATTCTCAACGATGATTCCCCGGCCAAGCGGTCCCGGGCGTTGGCTACTTTGAGAGCGGCCACTGCCCTGCGTGCCGGGCAACCCGAACTCCGGGAGTTGGTCGCTAGTGCGTTGCTGGTGCCCGAATTGGTCTCCGAAAAAACACCCTGGCGTCCGCCCTCACGACTCGATGTACCCCAACCTCGCCGATGGCCCGTGGGCTCGATTTCTCACACGGCAGGTCTCTTCGATCCGGAACTACGCCACTTGTTCCGAGTGGGAACCGATGGATGGATCGAGGGAATTCCGATACGGGGTGGTGCCGGCAAACCCTCCCTCCCGCCGCCGGTGCCCGGCCTGAACCTAGAGTTTATTAGTTCGGTCAGCCTCGACGGTCGCTGGCTGCTCGTTCGAGATTCTACCGAACGGTTCCACGTCGTCTCCCGGACCCAGGGGCAATCGGTGCTCCAGGTGCGCCTAGATCCCAAGTACCTCGGTCGTGAGTTCACCCCAGATGGGCGGTGGTTGCTGGCGGGCCGGGCCGATGATTCGTTCGACGTGTTGCCCATCGATCACCCGGGGGTGGTTCGCCATGTCCCGGTCGGAGTGCCTCCGCATGATCTGGTGGTCAGCCCCGACGGGCACTGGGCCGCGGCCATTAACGCCACCAATCCCATCGTGCGCTTCGCTAATCTTGATACGGCTCGCGTGGAACGAAGAATGGAGCTTCCCGCCGGCGAATCCGTTCAGGTGCTGGCGTGGAACCCCGATGGCGATCTTTTACAGGTGTGTTCAGAAATGCAGATATTCATCGGCCGCTTTGATCGTTATCGAACGCCGGTGAAGCGGTTGGTCAAGGAAGACCACGGCATTCTCGGGCTGGCCTTCTCGCCGGATTCGTCCTGGATTCTCTCGAGCGGATACAATGGCCGATCCCGCATCTGGGACTGGTCGAGCGAGACGCCGTTGGCCGAATTCGCCGGGGCCGGCGCTGCTATCCAGTGGTCGCCGGACGGGCGGTGGATCGCCTGGAAGGATGAGTTTCAATGGGAGTTACTGCGGTTTGACCCGCCCACGGGGTGGTCCGTAATTCCGGAGGTGCCACCCGACGTCCCCTCCGAGGCCAACGCGGGCCCCGCGGTGGTCCGCTTTCATCCGGCGGGAGACCGATGGGCCAGCGGTTCCTACGACGGCGTTCGGTTGTACCCCAAGTTAGGTCGCAAGGAAGCGGCGCATTGGCCGTGTGACGACGGCATGATCCGGCACCTGTCCTTCTCGGCGGATGGAACCCGACTGTGGGCCCTGAGCCTGAGCAACCGGATCACACTGGCCGTGGAGGGCGATGCGTCGCGGCCCCGATTGAGTTTGATCGAGCGTCAACCGCTTCCCAATTCCGGGCGCGGCGATATCGCCCCCACCGGTGAAGCCTGGCTCGTATCGACCAATGGCTCGTTTTGGTGCGATGCCCAAGGTCGTTGGCAGCCGGTCTCGCTGCCGTCGCGCAGTGTCATCGGATCGATTCATTCGAGCGCAAAGTTATTGGCCAGCTGGGGGATCGATGCCGCTCCGGCCGTGGTTGTTTGCGAGGATGGGTTCCGGGTGCGGTTGCTCGAATACCCCCCAGAGTTGTCCGCCTTGGGCGAGGCCGGTGAACTGGTCTTTTGCCCGGTATCCCGAAGGCTCTTTGGCACCATGACTCACGGGCTCGTGGCATGGGATGTGGATTCGGGAAAGATCCTATGGCAGCGGTTGCTGGATCCAGTGGGGGTCTATGGTCGCGTGGCCGTGACTCCCGATGGTCAGCGATTGGCCGTAGCACTGGGAACCCGCTCACTCCACCTGCTGCAAGCACAGGACGGATCGATAATTTCCCAACTGCGGTTGCCCGAAAAGCTGCGCCTCACTTCACTGAGTTGGGATTCCCGCGGTCGTCGACTGCTCGCTGCCAGTGTGGTGCATGCCTCGTATCTTTGGGACCTCGACGCCTTGCAATCGGGCTTAGCCCACGAGGGGGTCGCAAATCCCGATTTGGCCCAACCCATCGTCTCAGAGAAGAATCCCTAAGTTCGGGATCCCGGTGGGCCTCGGAGCCGCAGCTACCGGAGCGAGTTAGTCTTGCGTGAAGAGATTCAAAACTCCGTCGAGCCCGCTGAAATTGAGCCCATGCATGGCTTGTTGACGCACCACCGGTTTGGCTCGGTAGGCAATACCCATGCCCGAAGCGCCCATCATCTTGAGGTCGTTGGCGCCGTCTCCGATGGCGATGGCGCGGGAAGGTTCGACCCCGAGGCGCGCGGCCAAAGCGCAGAGCTCCGTGGCCTTGCGGTCCGCGTCCACAATGTCGCCCAACACGCGACCTGTGAGACGGCCTGCCTGGGTTTCGAGAGTGTTGGCCATTGCGTGGTCGAGCCCGAGGCGCGCCTGAAGTCGGTGGGTGAAGTAGGTGAACCCACCGGAGATGAGCAGGGTTTTCCAGCCGGATTCTTGGGCGGCTCGAATGAGTTCCTCCGCTCCCGGTGAGAGTCGCAGTCGTTCTTCGTACACTGCTTCCAGTGCGGATTCTTCTAGGCCTTCGAGCAGGGCCACCCGCTTTCGCAAGGCACCGGCAAAATCGAGTTCGCCGCGCATGGCCGCTTCGGTGATGGCCGAGACCTGGGGCTTCACTCCGATGCGGTCGGCGATTTCGTCGATGCACTCGATGGTGATGAGGGTTGAGTCCATGTCCATGACCAGGAGGCTGAAATCCGCACGGCGTCGGTTCTCAGGCACAAAGGCGATATCCACCTGATAGGATTCAGCCAAGGCCTTGAGCTCGGGAGTGGCCGCGACGTTCTGCCAGCGGGCCGAGTGCCCACGGGTGGCGTCGGGCGAGCGGCCTAACTCATTGCCGAAGGCGGTGATGGCAGCCTCGGGCAGCGTCGTGGACTGGATGACAAGCTCGGTCATGATGCGGCGTAGAGACTGGGATCTCCTAGGGCGGGATGTCATGCCGTTTCCACGATTGCCCTCGCCGGAAAACCCGTCAGGTTGGCTCAGTTGAGACCGTTGGAGAGCACGTTGGGTTGCTCATCCTTGGCCCTGTCAGCGGTCCTCCTCAAGTCCCTTCGAGAGCGTCATGCCCCTGTACGAATACGAACTTTGTGACGGCAACTGTGCCGCCTGCGGTGGCCAGTTCACCCTCCGGCGACCCATCACCGCGCCCGAACTGACCGCCTGCCCGGCCTGTCGCAAACCCGTCCGCAAGGTGATCTCCGGTTTCAGCACGCCCCATCACCTGAAGCCCCTGTCGACCACCGATGCCAAGAAAGCAGGATTCTCGGTCTTCAAACGGGTCAACAAGGGGGAGTATGAGCGGCAGTGATGCGGCCTAGGAATTGATCTACAGAAAATTCTGTGGGATTGCTGGTCTTTGAGCCGAACCGCTAGGCTACCAGCCCTGTGAGCAAGACGCCGACTGCGCCGAAAAAACCGATCTCCCGTCCCCGCCGCGTGGGACTCATTTCCCTCGGATGCGCCAAAAACCTGGTGGACGCCGAGATCATGCTCGGATCTCTCCTCAGAGAAGGCATCGAGATCGTCAACGATGCGTCCCAAGCCGACGCGGTGATCGTCAATACTTGTTCCTTCATCGACGCCGCACAGGAGGAGTCGGTGGATACCATTTTGGAGTACAGCGCCCTGCGCGAAGCCTCGCGTCGGGGTCAGGCTCTCATCGTATCCGGGTGCATGCCGCAGCGTTATCGTGACGAGTTGCCCAAGTTGATGCCTGAGGTGGATGTGTTCATGGGCATTGACCAGGTGGAGCAGGTGGGGGCGCTGGTTAATGAGGCCATCGCCAAGCGGGCCTCCCGAGTGGGTGCCGAGGCCGTGACTCCGCAGGCGCCGCAGGGAGCTCGCGTGAAAGGCCGCCTCAAGGAGTTGGAAAAACAAGCCCCGGCCCATGACCATGCCGACGAGACGGCTCTCCGTGGCACCGATCGTTTCGGCAAGAGTCGCATCGCCCTGACTGCGGCCCAGCAACCGGAGGCTCCCTCGGTAGATGTCACCGTGCGACCCAGCTACATCCCGCATTTTGACACCCCGCGCTTCCGTCTCACACCGAAGCACTTTGCTTATGTGAAGATCGCTGAAGGCTGCAACCATCCGTGCAGCTTCTGTATCATCCCTCGGATGCGCGGATCCCACCGCAGCCGGGTGCAGGCAGACATCGTGGCCGAGGCCAAGGCGTTGATCGCCGACGGGGTGCGCGAGCTGAACCTCATCTCCCAAGACTCCACCTATTACGGGCTCGATCTCCGCCCCAATCACAGCCGGGCTATTTCTTCGCCAGAACGCTTCAAAGCAGCCACCCAGGCCTTGCCGGTCGATGCCACCACGCTGTGCACGCTGCTGCGCGAATTGAACGCGTTGAAGGGCGACTTCTGGATCCGACTGCTCTACACCCACCCGGCCCACTGGACCGACGAGTTGATCCGGACCATCGCCGAGTGCCCCAAGGTGGCCCGGTATGTGGACATGCCGTTGCAGCATATTCACGACGACATGCTCGCACGGATGCGCCGTGAAACTTCGGGCCAGTACATTCGCGACCTCATTGCCCGGATCCGGGCCGGCATCCCTGGCATTACATTGCGAACGACCTTCATCGTGGGTTTCCCGGGCGAGACGGCCGCGCATTTCAAGACCTTGATTGAGTTCATCGAAGAGACCCGCTTTGAGCGTCTGGGCATTTTCGCTTACTCCCGCGAGGACGGCACGGTAGCCGGCAAGATGGAGAAGCAACTGGCCCCCAAGACCCGCCAGAAGCGTCGGGAACTTTCTATGGCCGCACAGCATCGTGTCGCCGTGGGCGTCGCCGAGGGGTTTGTTGGCCGGACGCTGAAGGTGATCACCGAAGGCGAGGCGTCGGCGAAGGAACTGTCGAAGGCCAACATCAGCTCCTGGGAGCATAGACTCATTCGAGGCGAAGATACGGGAGTGATGGCCCTCAAGGGAAACTACACGATCGCCCGCGGTGAAGCCGACGCGCCGGACATCGATGGCCGCGTGTATATCCAGGGCAAGGTGCCGATCGGGAAGTTCTGCAAGGTTCGTATTATCGGCCACACCGACTACGACCTCATCGCCGAGCCGGCTTGAGGTTCTCGGGGTTGCCGTTTGGTGGCGGAGCGAAGAATCGTTGGAAGAATCTATTGCTCCGCAGGGGTGCTTTCTGGATAGTCCGTCCGCTCGTAAGAGCAACCTGGTCGGGGCGTAGCGTAGCTTGGTAGCGCGTCTGAATGGGGTTCAGAAGGTCGTGAGTTCAAATCTCACCGCCCCGACCATCTTGATTTTACGGGCTTTTCGCAACGGA
>SYMJ01000031.1 GCA_005805505.1 Verrucomicrobiales bacterium
GGTTTCTACCAACAAGACGTCCACGCCTCCTTCGATGAGCGCCTCCACTTGTTCGGTGTAAGCCGTGACCAATTGCTCAAAACTCACGGACCGGAATCCGGCATCGTTGACATCTGGAGAGATCGAGGTGGTGACCGGCATCGGACCAATGGCCCCGGCAACATACCGGGGAATGCCCGTGGCTTTGGACACCGTATCGACCGCGCTCCGGGCCAGTCGGGCCGAAGTCAGATTCATTTCTCGCGCCAGGTCGCGCAGGAACGGATCTTGGATCACATCATTGAAGAAGGCCTGATCTTTGCGGCCTGCGGCATGCCGAAAGAAAAAGTCGTGCTGGCCGATGGTGGTCGCCGAAAACGTGTTCGTTTCGATGAGGTCGGCCCCGGCCTCCAAATAGTGCCGGTGGATTTCTTCGATGACCTGCGGTTGGGTGATTTGGAGTAACTCGTTGTTGCCCTTGAGGTCCTTCCCCTTCCAATCGCTGAACCGCTCGCCTCGGAATTGTGCCTCTCCCAGCTTGTAACGCTGGATGACAGTTCCCATGGCCCCATCAATGATGGCAATGCGCTGTTCCAGCAGGTCCACAAATCCCTGACCACGCGTCCATGTATTCCGAGCTTCGGAACGATTCGACATGCACTCAGGTTATCCCCCCTCTGGCAGGGTGCCAACAGATAAATCAACGCATCCCGATTCGTTGATATGTATTTTTAATTTGCAGACTCAGACGCTGCGGCGGATTTGCAGGCGAAGCGGGGCGCGGCTCGGAAGGGGTGGCATTCATGCACCCTGGGAGTCCTGACGTCGTTGTTGCGGAGCCGTCATACGACTGTCACATCCCGGGTCAAACGTTTACCTATGAACCTGAGTCCTGATTCGGGCCGGCGTGATACAGACGCAAGCTTTCCGGAGGGGGATCGATTGTTACAGGTCTTCGATGCCGTCGGTGCCGTTGGGTGGCCCGCTCTCGGGTTTCGGGCCGAGGCCGGTGGCAATTTCTTTGCGACTCGAATGCTCGCCAGTGTTTTGGTTCATGCTTACTCCCGCGGCCGGTTTGTTTCTGAAGAGATCGAGGAAGCCTGCCGAAACGAGGACGATTTTTGGTATTTGTGCTCGGGCGATGCACCTGAGGCTCGAGTTCTTCGTCGTTTCCGCCGGATTCATGCCGCAGCGCTGATCGAAAGTTTGTCTCAGTTGTGGGCAACTCCGGCGTCCTCCCAGCCTGAAACCCCGAAGCACTCGTGCGATTTAGGGCGGGCACGTCGCTGTCTCGAAGCAGCTGTCGCGGCCGACAGCTTGGCCTTGGACTTTTAAAAGCCGGTCTGAACAGTTTGAGCGGGAGGCCTGCCGGTCTGGTAGGGATGGTGTCTCACCGTCCACTCCGGTCTGGTAGGGATGGTGTCTCACCGTCCACTCCCTGGGCTGCCGGACGAGGTGAGGATGGCCCGAGAGACTCGAGCCCTACCGGGGGAGGCCTTCGGGCTACATCCCTGGGTCCTTCCGCCAACTCAGCCTCACCTGAGCACCTCCGAGGTAGGGCGATTTCTCCGAAAGCGCCACGTCCGCAGACACAGACCGCAGCAGCAGCGTCGGATGGCCCGAGAGACTCGAGCCCTACCGAGGTGGGGATGGCCCGAGAGACTCGAGCCCTATCGGGGAGGTGGCAGTTGAGCGAGGGGGAGATGGCTCCGAAAGCGCTGGGCTCGGGTTCCTGCCTTGGTGGCTTGGAGTTTTCTAGTTACCCTCTCCCACTAATGAAGTCCAAGGGGATGGTCTATTTGGTGGGAGCAGGTCCGGGCGACGAAGGTTTGCTGACCCGACGCGGTGCCGAGGTGTTGGCGCGCGCCGATGTTGTCGTCTACGACGCGTTGGTGGAGCCCAGTTGTTTGGCGCTGGCACCCGCCACTGCTGAGCGCATCTACGGGGGCAAGCGGGCCGCGGCGCATGCCATACCTCAAGACGACCTGAATCAATTGCTGGTGGAGAAGGCCAAGGCCGGCCAGACCGTGGTTCGTCTCAAGGGAGGCGATCCATACTTGTTTGGCCGTGGGGGCGAAGAGGCCAACGAACTCGCGGAGGCGGGAGTTCCCTTTGAGGTGGTACCCGGTGTCTCCTCGGTCACCGCTGCGCTCAATTACGCAGGGATTCCGCTGACCCATCGCGACCACTGTTCGGCTTTTACGGTCATCACCGGGCACGAAGATCCCACCAAGCCAGAGACCTGCCTCGATTACGGGGCCTTGGCGAAAATGCCAGGCACTCTCGTCATTTTAATGGGTGTGGAGCGACTTCGGGAGATTTCGAGTTTGCTCATCGCGGCCGGCAAGGATCCGAAAACGCCCGCGGCGATGGTCCAATGGGGAACCACCGCTCGGCAGCGTTCGGTGGATGCAACCTTGGCCACCCTCGCGGAGGCCGCTGAGAAGGCGGGTGTTTCGAGCCCGGCGATCATTGTCGTCGGCGGAGTGGTTTCGGAACGCAAGCGCTTGAATTGGTTCGAGCAACGCCCTCTCCATGGCCGTCGTGTGGTAGTGACCCGAACCCGGAGTCAGGCGTCGGAACTGGGGCGTCGCCTTCGGGAACTCGGGGCCGATGTTCTGGAGATCCCGACGCTGCGAATCGAGCCACCGAAGGCGCTGCAGCCGCTGGTCGAGTGCATCGTAGGTATTACCGAATACAACTGGCTGGTGTTCACGAGCCCTCATGGCGTCAGCACGTTCTTTGACACCTTTTTCAAGGCCTATCCCGACATTCGCAGCGTGGGCAATTTGCGCATCGCCGCCGTGGGGCCCGCGACGTCTGCCAAGCTCACCGAATTGCACTTGCAGGTGGACGCCATGCCGGAGCAATTCGTGGTCGCCAAGGTGGCCGACGCCATCGCCAAGGTGGAGTCTATTGAGAACTTGCGCTTCTTGGTTATTCGTCCCGAAGAGACGCCCTCAGAACTGGCCCGCTTAATTGAGGAGCGCGGGGGTATTGTGGACGAGGTGGCGAGCTATCGCACCGTTCCCGAGACGGCCGACTTGAACGGCGCTGCTGCCCGTTTTCGCGAAGAGGGGGCCGACTGGATCACCTTCGCCAGCGGCTCGGCGGTTCAATATTTCCACGAGCGTTTCGACTTGCCGGTGGCACTTCGGAAGGCGGGGGCGCCTCGGACCCTCAGCATCGGACCGGAGACGAGCAAGGCTCTGGAGGCCCTGGGACTGAAGCCTACGGCCGAGGCCCGAGTCCATACGATCGATGGGTTGGTGGAGACACTGGTCCGACAAGCCGCTCGATGACGGTGTGCTGACCGGTGACAGAGTCCGGGGATGACAAGATTGGCTGGAAACCGAGCAAAATATGGAAAAAGCGGCTTGCACCCGCGGCTTGCGCGGTCGATAACTGACGCCACTTTTTTATTTATGGCTGACATTGCAAATCGGTATTCCGAGAACGTCACGGGCAAGTACTTCGTCGACAACCAATGCATCGACTGCGACCTGTGCCGCGAAACTGCGCCGAAGAATTACACCCGCTGGGATGACGCTGGTTATTCTTACGTCATGAAGCAGCCGACGACCCCCGAAGAGGAAGCCGCCTGCAAAGAGGCCATGGAAGGCTGCCCCGTCGAAGCCATTGGCAACAACGGTTGATCCGCGATTTGAAGAATCCGGTCGGTGACCCCATCGGTCGTCCACTAAAACTCTGACTACAAAAACGCCCGGCTTCGACCGGGCATTTTGTTGCTCGGGTCGCCCCCAGCAATACTGCCATCAACACCCCATTGACCCCGGGACGCACAAAGGGGATCCCATGAACTGGGATCCCCTTTTGCGATGGTACGTCGATCTACTGAGAAGATCAGCCTTGGAGCAGCTGCAAGGCGCTCTGAGGCATTTTGTTGGCCTGCGCCAA
The DNA here is from genome assembly GCA_005805505.1 of Verrucomicrobiales bacterium. Taxonomy (GTDB): domain Bacteria; phylum Verrucomicrobiota; class Verrucomicrobiia; order Limisphaerales; family UBA9464; genus SXXZ01. The sequence goes on from SYMJ01000031.1 coordinate 3,898, forward strand.
C
>SYMJ01000239.1 GCA_005805505.1 Verrucomicrobiales bacterium
CTCGATGGAGTCGGCGATGAGGTCGCGCGACTGCAGCGAATAGCTCATGCCGCGGGTGCCCATGGAAATGCCGTCCGAGATGGTGATGGTGTTGAACACCACGGCCTTTCCACCGTTTTCATTGATGCCCTGAGTGACACTGACGGCCAGTTGATCAATGTGCATGTTGCATGGCGTCACCATGCTCCAGGTGGAAGCCACGCCGATCTGAGGCTTCTGAAAATCCTCCTTCGTAAACCCGGTGGCGTAGAGCATGCCGCGGCTGGGTGCGCGTTCGATGCCATCTACCACAATGGACGAGAAGGGGCGTGGGAGGGAGTCGTTCTGAGACTTTTTGGTGGGAGTCTTAGCAGTCGATCGGCGTTTCATTGCGAAGCGATGGTCGCGAACGGATCCTGCCGGCGGAAGACAGAAAATGAACAGCAGGAGGGGCGCTCAACTCCACCGTTGCGACTCCAGAGGTGGCTCCTTAACCTTAACAACAGGGGTGGATGCCCCGACAATGAGACACTTTCTCGATTTCGAAAAACCCATCGCCGAACTCCAGCGCAAGCTCGACGAACTGCGTTCCCAGCCGGCCACTCCCTCACTGGGGATTTCTTGGGAAGAGGAGATTCACCTGCTGGAGAATAAGATCCAAGAGGCCCAGCGGCAGCTGTATTCAAACTTGACGCCGTGGCAGCGGGTTCAGTTGGCGCGCCATCCTCGGCGTCCATACACGCTGGATTATCTTAAGACGACGTTCAGTGAGTTCGAAGAATTGCATGGCGATCGGCTCTACTCGGACGATCGGGCGATGGTCGCTGGGTTTGCACGACTCGGCAGCGAAAAGGTGGTGGTGATCGGCACACAGAAGGGCCGCGACACCAAGGAAAACATCTTACGCAACTTCGGCTCGGCGCATCCCGAGGGATACCGCAAAGCCCTTCGCCTGATGAAGATAGCCGACAAGTTTGGTCTGCCCATTGTCACTCTCATCGACACGGCCGGGGCTTACCCAGGCATTGGTGCCGAAGAACGCCATATCGCTGAGGCTATCGCCGTGAACTTGCGCGAAATGATGACCTTCGAGGTGCCTATCATCGCTTGTGTCATCGGTGAAGGGGGGTCCGGGGGAGCTTTGGGCATTGGTGTGGCCGACCGGGTATTAATTCTGGAAAACGCCTACTACTCGGTGATTAGTCCGGAGGGCTGTGCGGCCATCCTGTGGAAGGATCGAACAGCAGCCCCGAAAGCGGCGGCGGCGCTGAAAATCACGGCCAGTGATTTGAGTTCTCTCGGCTTGGTGGATGAGGTGCTTTCGGAACCCTTGGGCGGAGCCCATCTGGATCTTGAGGCAACAGCCGTCACGCTGCGGCAGGGACTTCTGCGACACTTGGCCGAAGTGCAGGCGCAAACACCGGCGCAGCGTCTGGCCTCGCGGTATGCTAAATTCCGGGCCTTTGGTCACTTCACTGAACCCAATACCGCGGCGGCCTGATGTTAGAGACTCCCCTGGTTTTCAGGCCTCTGCCCAAGGAGCGTCTTTGGGGCGGGCGCAAGCTGGAAGCGCAGTGGGGAAAATCCCTGCCAACCGGAGTACCGATTGGTGAATCCTGGGAGATTTCTGATCGACCCGAGGGGCAGTCGATTGTGGCGGAAGGGCCTCTGGCCGGAACCTCGCTTCGGGACCTGATGGAGCATCGTGGTCAGGAACTGATGGGTCGGCCCGTGGCATCGGGCGAGCGCTTCCCGTGGCTCGTCAAAATCCTTGATTGCCGCGAAGACCTTTCTCTTCAGGTTCACCCTCCGGCGGAGAAGGCATTGGCCCTCGGCGGTGAGCCTAAGACCGAGATGTGGTATTTCGCGGAGGCCGATCCGGGCGCTCAGATTTATGTGGGGCTTCGCAGTGGAGTCACTCGTGCGGAGTTTGTCCGACGGTTGGACGACGGTTCTGTTGCAGAGTGCTTCCACCGCCACCCGATCCGGGCCGGTGATGCCATGTTCCTGCCCAGCGGCCGGGCTCATGCCCTGGGTGCCGGGAACCTAGTTTTCGAAATTCAGCAAAATTCCGACACCACCTATCGGGTGTTTGACTGGAATCGTATCGGCCTAGATGGCAAACCTCGAGAGTTGCACCGACAGGCAGCCCTAGAATCCATCGACTTTTCCGACACCCATTCGGAGCTTATTCCAGAGTTCTGGTCGGCCGTGGCACCGGGAGTGTCTCTTCGACCGCTGGTGCGCCATCGTTTGTTCTCGGTCGATTTGCTGTGTCTCGCATCCGGGGCCACCCGGGGCTCGGATTTGGGAAATGGGCCGAGGGTCCTGGGGGGTGTCTCGGGCATCACCCGAGTGCGATTGGGAGAGTTTCAGCGTGAAGTTCGACCTGGAGAATTTCTCCTAATACCCGCTGTCCTCGTCCCGCGGACGACGATCGAAGCAATTAGCACTTCAAAAATCCTGATGGTTGCCGATGCAAAGTAAATGATTTCTGGGACACCGGGTTCGTCAGGAACCCCGCCTGATCCGCTGGGTTCAAAGAAGCCCGATCTCGAAGAGGACAGTATTGAACCCATTGAGAACAGTTTGTTGCGAGTTCTCGTCACTGACCGTTGGTTTCGCTGGGCGGCGATCGCTGTGGCCGCATTGGTAGGATCGGTCTTGGTGGCGGTGACCCCCTTGTTTGTGGTCTCTACCCCGGAAATCGACCCGCCGGATCGAGTCAGCCTGCTCGACAAGTTTCAATCTCGAGCATTGATCCAGACTGCGCGAGCGACCGGACTTGCAGGAAAGCTCCCCGAGTCTGTCACGGCCTGGAAGACCGCCTTGGCCAATGACCCGGCCAGTTTGGAGGCTCGACAGGGTGCGCTAGAGCTCCTTTCGGGAGCCCAGAAATGGACCCAAGAAGACGTGCGCTTCGGATATGCCTGCGGCGTGGAGTTGCTCAAACGATCGGCGACCAATTCCTCAGAAGTTGTGCGTTTTGCCCGGTTTCTCGACCACGCAGGCCACTACAATGCCACCGTGGCTCTTCTGCGCGATCTGGCCGCTCACAACACCGGTGAATTGAATGGTTGGTTTGCCCGCTCGTTGTTTTTGGCGCGGCGCATGGATCGCTTTGAGGAGCTCTGGCATCGGCAAAAGCAGGCCCTGATGGCGACGGATCCTATGGCTCTCATTGGTCCAGCCTGGGAGGCCGGTTGGGGCCCTATCACCGGAATGGCGGCGGCCCGCGATCGATTGCTGGCCGCAGAGACAGACCCCCTGCGTCACGCGGAAGCCTCGCAGTTGTTGCTCATGGTGTTTGAGCAACTCGGGGAGGCCACTGGCTATGAGCAAACCCTTGCTCGGCGAATGGAGCGACACGAAGAATCACTGGCCGATCATTTGGGTCTGTGGCGCTTGCTGGCGCGCACCGGGCGCTCGTCCGAGGTGATGAATCGTCTTAAATCGTTCCAACGGGCTCCGGCCAGTCCGGGTGAGGCGACTGGATTGATGGAAGCCTTTCAGGCCTTTGGCCTTACAGATCGATCCGTTGAATTGGGATTGGAACAGGTGAAGGTGTTTCCGTATGCGCCAGATCTGTGGTTGGCGACGGCCGAACTGCTCCTGCAGCGTCAGGACTGGAATCGTTTGCGACAAATAGCCATCGCCATGCGAGGTGAAAGTTCGCTGGCCGGCCGAATGAGCGCCTACAGTTGCTACCTAGACGGCCAAATCGACCTGAGCCTGAGGCGCGACTTGGATGCCGCAGCAGACTTCGCGCGGATTGCAGAATGCCCGATCCCGGACGCCGTGCTGGTGGCTCGGATGGTCGCGGGCTTGCGTCGGGCCAACCGTTCTCAGGAAGCCACGACCTTGCTTCGTCGGGTAGAAAAAGACTTTCTCAAGGATTCCACTTTCTGGTTTGAGTTGGCCAGCGTTGCTGCCGAGACCCAAGACATGGATACGCTGGCGGAGGCCGTCGCGCATTCCTACCAATTGGAACCGACCAACCCGGTGTACCGACACAATCATGCCGCCGTGATGATCGCCCTTGGCCGGGAGCCTGCAGAGACAGCTCGGTTGACTCTGGAATTGCTCAATCGTTCGCCAGAGTCGGTTTCCTGTCAGATCAACCACGCATTAGCCTTAATCAATCACCAGCGTTTCTCAGACGCCGAGAGCTTGCTGGTGCGGATTCTGTGGGTGGGTCGAACTTCCGCTGAAGAGACCCAAATCCACTACGCCTGGATGCTGATCGACGAGGCTCGGCAACGGGGGGATTCTGCGCGCAGCCATGCCCGAGCGGCCCGGGAATCGGACCTTCTGCCACCGCAGCGGCAAAAACGGGCGGTGGTTCTAAGTGGAGGTAATACCCTCAAAAAATCCGGCTGATTCGGTTGCGCGGCGCGGCATCGCGTCCACTCTTTCGCCGCATGAGTATTGCCACCCGCACCGGGGATTCTGGAACCACCGGCCTGATGTACAACCGCAGGGTTGCCAAGGCCCATCCGCGGGTTGAGGCCTATGGTTCGGTCGATGAGCTGAATGCCGCCATCGGAATGGCTCGAGCGACTACCGTCGATGCCTTCATTCGGGATAACTTGCTGGTCATCCAGAAGGATCTGGTCATTTTGATGGGCGAATTGGCGACGGCTAAAGAAGACACCCAGCGCTACCTGACCGACGGGTTTCAGGCGGTGACGCCGACCCTGACCGCCAAGCTCGATGCGCTGGTGGCTCAAATCGAGGCCCAGAGCATTACCTTCAAGGGGTGGGCCACGCCGGGGATGACCCTCCACTCCGCGGCGCTGGACGTGGCCCGGACCACTTGCCGCCGAGCCGAACGTCGTGTCTTTGTTCTGCGCGATTCCGGCGAAGTAGAGAACCACGAGATCCTCATCTTCCTCAACCGACTGAGCGATTTATTGTGGCTAATGGCCCGCTGGGTGGAGACCCAAACCCCGGAATCACCGGCCGGAACGGTCTCCGCCTGAAGAGGGTGAATCCGAAGGTGGGTGGAAATAAAGGATCCCCGGAAGGCTTACAAGGTCACCGTGGGACAGGGGGTGTCCTGAGATGTGTTTTCGAGTTGGACATGGTTGGCACCGGCCGCTTCCAGGGCGGCTCCGACCGTTTTGCGGGCCAGTTCTGGGGTATTGCAGTCGCGGCTAAGGTGGCCAAGGTAGATACGACGCAGGCCGTCGTGGAGGATGGCCGTGGCCACTTCAGAGGCCGCATGGTTTGAAAGATGCCCGTGCCGACTGGCGATCCGCTGCTTGGTGCTCCACGGGCGTCGGGTATCGTCTTGAAGCAGCTTCACGTCGTAGTTCGCCTCAAGCACGAGGAGGTTCGAAGGTTTCACCCGCTCGAGAATGAGCTTGGTGGCATGCCCCAGGTCGGTCAGGAAGCCGATATTCCCGGCCGGGGTGGCCAAGAGGAACCCCACTGGATCGGCTGCATCGTGGGGGACACTGAATGTGCGAACCTCGACATCGCCTAGGGTGAACGTGGCCCCGGTCTCGAAGGTAGCCGTATCGAGTCGAGCCGAGGAGAATTCCCGTCGAATGGCCTCGTGGGTGAAGCGGTTGGCATAGATCCGCGTGCCTGTTTTCTCGGCCAAAGTTCCCAATCCCTTGATGTGGTCGCCGTGCTCGTGGGTGATGAGAATTCCTGTGAGCCCCTCGGGAACCCGTCCGATCGAGGCCAATCGTTCCCGGATTTGTTTGGCGCTGAAGCCCGCGTCGATGAGCAGGCGGGTTTCTCCGACCTCGAGGTAGGCGCAATTGCCGCCGGATCCGCTGCCCAGAATCGTGAAGTGAACCGCCACGCATTGATCGAATCGTCAAATCGACCGGCGCGACAGCAGAAATCCCCCATTCGGGATGCGGTTCGATGCCGATCAAGCTCTACGGATTCGCTTCGAAGTAGGGATCGATCTCCGAGCGGTCCGGAACCGCACGGGGATCTTCAGCGGGAAACGGGGAAGACTAGGCTGATGGTTGTGCCACGGCCGGGGCTAGAACGGACACGGGCCTGACCGCGGTGGGTCTCGACTACGCGGGCGACAATCGCCATGCCCAGGCCGTTGCCGCGCGGTTTGGAGGTTTGCAACAACGATGAAAAGGCATTCTGAGCCTGCTCCCGAGTCATACCGATGCCGCTGTCTCGAAACCGAACCAACACATGGGTTGCCGGCCCCTTCCGGAGAAGCGGTAGAGCCCGGGATCGAATGCTCAAGCGGCCTCCCTCGGGCATGGCTTCGACGGCATTGAGGGTGAGATTTAGGAACGCTTGTTCCAATTGAGTGGCGTCAGCCATCAATACCGGTAGGTCCGAATCCAGTTCTCGGACTAGCTCGATGCCGGCCGAACGGAGTTTGACCCGGGTCAGCATGAGCAAGTCGTCCAGGACCTGGTTCACGTTGACCTCTTCAAAATGGGGTTCGGCGCCACGGGCGAAGTCCAAGACCCGGTCCACGATGCGGTTGAGGTGATCCATCTTCTCGCCCATGATGCGGATATCGGTTTGGCGGGGATCACCGGGACCAAAGTGCAGGTCGAGCGAGTGGTGAAGCATCTTCATCACTGTCAGTGGATTGCGAATTTCATGGGCGATCTCGGCAGCCAAGAGTCCCAGGGCACTGAGGCGTTCGCTTTGGCGGAGGGCCTCTTCGACGGAGACGATGCGGTCGTAGAGGCGGGCTTTTTCGAGAGCCAGGGCCGACAGTTCGGCATAGGTCGAAAGAGTGCGGACTTCTTCGTCCGAGAAGAGATGAGGCTCGCCCGAGTAGATGTTTAGGGTGCCGACTGCCTTTCCCGAGAAGAGCAGGGGAACGCTTAAGAGTGATACGAGTCCTTCGAGTCGGGCTACACTGACATTCTGGTAGCTACCCGACACCTGCACGTTTTCGACCTGGAGCGGTTTGCGCCGCCGGGCGACGATGCCTACCACACTTTCGGCCAGGCTCACCCGCGGTTTGGAAGCGTAGGCCTTGCCCGCTCCATCATGGGCTCGGAGGTCGAGCCATTCGCCCGAGGGGTCTACCATCATCAGTGAACACATCTTGGCCCTCATCAGGACCCGGGCCTCGCGGGTGATGACGGTGAGGGCGTCGTCGACCGAGAGGGTGGAGTTGATGAGTTGGCCCACCTTTAGGAGGGATTCCAGCAACCCGGCCCGTTGGCGTGCCGACTCGTACAACCAGGTGTTGCGGATGGCTGGAGAGGCCAGTGATGCGAGTTCTTCTAGGAGGGTCTGTTGTTCTAGGGAGAAGGCGTTGAGCCGGTCAGAATCGACATTAATCACTCCGCGTACCTCTTCGCCGACGCGCAAGGGTACGGCCAATTCTGAACTCACCCCGTCCCGCAAGGGGACGTAACGGCGTTCCTTCGAGACATCGTCGATGCGCAGCGTGCGCCCGGATCGGGCCACCTCGCCGGTGATGCCCTCGCCCAAGCGGAGTCGGAATTGGTTGGCGTGTCCGGGGAGGCCGCTGGTGGCCTCGATTTCGAGGAAGCCACTGGTCGGATTAATCAGGCAGATTGAACCCGAGTTACTTTCCATCAGGCGGACCACTTCATCGAGCAGGATTTGCAGTGACTCTCGCAGATCGAGGGTTGAGTACACTCGCTGCAAGGTCCGGTGGAGCGACTCCAAGCGAGAGAGGCGGGCCTGGAGGTCGAGGGTGGAGTTGGGCTCAATCACAGGATTCATGATGTTACCGGACCCTCGCGGTAAGAATGAGGCCGGTGACGCTGAATACGAGATTGGGCAACCAGGCGCCGAGCCACGCCGGAACGATCCCATTCTGACCCATGGCGAAACCCACGCGTTGGACCACGAAGAAGATGAAGGCCAAGCCAATGCTGCCGGCGACTCCGAAGAACAAATTTCTGCGCCCGGATGGAGCGGCAAATGGCACGGCGATGATCACGACCACCAGGCAAGTCCAGGGTGCCGCCAGTCGTGCGTGGAACTGGGTGTCGAGCCACGCCTTCAGGTCGGGCTTAAGCACTGGGTGCAGTTGTTGGTAGTCGACGATTTCCTGCAGCGTCAATTGAGGTCTCTGAATGACTTTGGCTCGGTTGAAATCGGCGATGCGCAATTCGCTGCGGATGATGTCCGGGGTCTCATTGAGTTCTTTGAGGAATTCCACCCCGGGGAGCCAGAGGGGCTCGCGGTCTTGATGATTTCTGAAGACGTACTCGTTGCCGTTGGTAAAGCGCCAGGTCGAGCCTGTCCACGCCGCACCATCAGCGAGGAATTGGCGTTGGGCGCCCGGGCGAATGGGTTCTTGGATCACTAAACCGATGAGCTCACCGCTTCGGGTATCAAACGAGGTGGCCGACCAGTTGATTTGGGTGGTCGGGTCGTGGAAGACGATGTTGGTTGTGATCACCCCGTTGGTGAAGGTCTGCAGCGAACCGGGCCAAGCCAGCCATTGGTTGGTGCCCGGCAGGGTGGGAATTGGGGTGAAGCGGGTTTCGCGGAGGGCGGGATCGGTGTCCTCGGTGCTGCGCCACAGACGTTCGCCGGCCGTCGAGTAGTTCCAGGCGCCGTTGGTCCACAGGGCAGAAGGAATTCGTACTTCGCGATGGGCTCCGGTTCCTAGTGGCATCAACAGACGGATTCCGACCATGTCGCCGGTGGCAGGCAGGAAACGACTGATGCTCCACGAGCGGCGGTCGGTCTGATTCTCAAAGTGGAACTGGGATTGCCATGCTTCGTTGGGTTTATCGCTGCTGGATTTTTTGGAGGTCAGGTTGTCCTGGCGGCGTTTGGCCTGCGGCATGAGATTCTCTCCGCTCCAATACAGGGCGAGCGAGAGCAACAACCCGACGGCGAGATAGGGCACGATGGTCCGCCACAGGCTGATCCCGGCCGCCCGAATGGCCGTCAATTCATGATATCGGGCGTGGTTGGTCAGGGTGTACAGCAGCGACAGCAGCAGCGCGATGGGCAGGGTGGTATTGAGCAAATCAGGCAGACCCCAGAGGTAGTACTCCATTACCCCTACCAGGCTAGCCTTTTGGAAGCGGGTCATGTCGCCCAGAAGGTCGAAAGCGATCCAGAACAGCGTGAAGCCGCTGAGGCAGACGCCCAGCGGCAGCAGGAGTTCCCGGAGCAGGTAGCGGTCGAGGAGGCGCATCAGACGTGGCAATCTTATGCAGGATCGATTCGGTTGACCAACTGCGGTTTGCAGGACTTCCACGGTGCGGCGGGGAAAAGTTGTTTGTGGAGATCGAAGGAGTGCGTTCTTGGGGGGGCAGCGGGGTTGGACCTGCGCTCGCAGGGATCGTGCGGGAGGTTTGAGCTTTCGCGCTGACGCGCGATGGGGATTTGGGTGCTGCGATCCAATGCTCGCTACGGTGCAACCCCGCTGCCGCCGGTGTGTGGTCGGTGTGTGTGTATTGGGGACGGGTTGAATGTCGATGGGGATTTGGAATAGGGGGCGGTGGTGGGTGAACTGCCCGGACCGCTTCCCGGCTGCGTTGACGTGGGGGGGAGGTCTCCGTAGTTTGCTCCGCCATGTCCGCGTTGCTTGATTCGCTGGTTGAATTGATCCGCCGCTCGTCTGCCGAAATTCCGGATGATGTGAATGCGGCGTTGGTCCGTTCTCTGGAGTCCGAGAAGAAGGGGACCATCGCCGAGAGTGCTCTGAAAATTATCGAGCAAAACATCGAGCTGGCGAAGAGGAAGTCCCAGCCGCTCTGCCAGGACACCGGCAGCGTGCTCTTCTACGTGGACTGTCCGGTGGGGTTCGACCAGATCACTTTTGAGGAGACCGCTTGTGAGGCGGTGACGTTGGCCACCCGCAAGGGCTACCTGCGTCAGAACTCGGTGGATTCAGTGACGGGTAAGAATGATGGAACCAACGTCGGTCCGGGGTCTCCGTCGGTCCATTTCCATCAGCATCGTTCGTCCGAGGTTCAGGTGCGTCTGATGCTCAAGGGCGGAGGTTGTGAGAATGTAGGGGCTCAGTATTCGTTGCCGCTGGAGAAGCTGCATGCCAGCCGGGATCTCGACGGGTGCCGCAAGGTCATCCTCGATGCCGTGTTGCAGGCGCAGGGCAAGGGCTGTGGTCCGGGCATTTTAGGGATTTGCATCGGGGGGGATCGATCGACCGGCTATGCCCTGAGCAAGACTCAGTTCCTACGCACTCTGGAGGACCGCAACCCGGATCCCGCTCTGGATGCGCTGGAGCAGGATGTGCTGAAGACGGCCAACGAATTAGGGATCGGCCCCATGGGCTTTGGCGGCAAGACGACGCTTCTGGGGGTGAAGATCACCGCAGCCAACCGGGTGCCGGCCTCCTATTTTGTAACCGTCAGCTACATGTGCTGGGCCTTCCGTCGTCAAGGCGTCGAACTCAATGAAGCCTCTGGGATCCGCCGTTGGCTGTATTGACCCATTGAATGGATTGAGCGGCAGGCTCTGAGCTCTCGTGGTAGGGTCTTCTGTAAATCGTTGACGCAAAAAGCCCGGGCGGATGCCCGGGCTTTCGTGCGATTTAAGACACTAGGTCGCCTAGATCACTTCTCCGGCTGATCGTATTCGCCGAGCGGGCGGATCCAGATGTTGCGGAAGCGGACCGGATCTCCGTGGTCTTGCAGACGGATGGGTCCCGTGCCGTCGTACTTGAAGTATTTCGGTGTGTTCTGGTGGCCGCTGGGACCGTTGAACTCCTGCTTGTGATGCAGGGCCACGCCGTTGTGCAGGACCGTGACGGAGGCCTTGCGGGTCACTTTTCCTTCGGTATCAAACAGCGGGCCTTCGAAGATCACGTCGTAGGTGTTCCACTGGCCGGGCTTCTTCATGGCGTTATGCAGCGGGGGCCACATGCCATAGAGACCACCGGCCTGACCGTCGGCGTAGGTCTTGTTGTTGTACACGTCGAGCACCTGGACCTCGTAGAGGCCGTGCAGGAAGAGTCCGGAATTGCCGCGGCCCTGGCTTTCACCCTTGGGGGGATTCGGGGCGGACCATTCGAAATGAAGCTGAAAGTCTTTGAACTTCTCTTGGGTCTGGATGTCGCCAGTGCCCTTTACGACCTCGAAATAGCCGTTCTCGACCTTCCAGGGGGCTTTACCGTCTTTGCCGCCCTTCCACTTGGAAAGGTCTTTGCCGTCGAAGAGGACCACGGCGTCGGCCGGGGCCGGGGCCTGATGGCTGAAGGACTCACCCGGTTCTACGATGGGCGGGTTGGGGCGGTTTTTGTCGTGGACCTTCCACTTTTGCCCCGGGATTTGAGGGGTGTTGTCATAACCGACGCCAGCGGCGAAGGCGGTTGCGGTGGCGATGACCAGAGGCAGGAAACGCGCAAGTGTGCTCATGAGAACTGGATGAGGTGATACGTTCGGTATCTGGGTCGAAAAACTCAATGTTGAAGTCCGACGCAGTTTGGAATTCTTGCACAAAACGGCTTTTCGTCGGTGCCTGGGTTGCCAGAGGATTTGGTTCGCATGAATCACGCTCCCGGTTTTCTCCATTTGGTCGAGGATGCTCAGACTCGCATCCAAGAGTTGTCTATCGAAGCCTTGAGCGAGCGTCTCAAGACCAACCCCGGATTGGTGTTGTTGGATGTTCGCGAGGAGAGCGAGTGGGCTGCCGGACACGCTGTGCAGGCGAGCCACCTGGGCAAGGGTATCTTGGAGCGCGACCTCGAGGTTCGGTATCCCGACAAGTCGGCGGAGATCGTGATGTACTGTGGTGGGGGATACCGCAGTGCTCTGACCTGCGACGCGGCGCAGAAGATGGGTTATCTGAATGTTCGATCTCTCATCGGTGGCTACAAAGGCTTGGTGACAGCCGGTTGGCCGATGACGCACTGAAGATGGAATCCAGATCGGGATCGTTGGAAATAGGCCCCCAGGGTCTGCAGAGCTTGGAGCCTCTGTTCTCCGGAGTCTCATCAGGAGCTTTAATTGTCGGACGGGAGAACCCGCAGTTGCCTGATGCTTAGCGGGCGAATGGGATCCGCAGCAATCGGGGACCCAGGCAGGCAATGGCGCTCTCGAAGCGATCTTCCTCGCCGAGGCCTTGTGGAATCCCCCTTCGGTCCACCGTGCTGCCGGCGGCCATTTCTGAAAAGGCGGGCAGGACCAATCGCCCAGGGTTTACTAAGAAACAAGGCACCTTGGCCCGGGAAGCAATGCCGTCATCAAGCACCAGAGCAGGGTGCAGATGACCTTGAATCCTCCACGATGAGGCGTGGCGCTCGGGACCAGCGAGTTCCGGCGGTTGATCTCCATGCAACAAGATGGCTTCGGGCAGATTCACCTGCCGAACGGTCCGTGCCGTGATTCCCCAACGCTCCAGTTGTCGGGGCAATTGACGGTCGTGGTTGCCCAGGCACCACTCTAGGACCAATCCCTCGTGCTCCAGGGATGCCAATTCCTGGACTGCTCGCTGGATGCCGTCTATGGGCAGGGCGGCGTGGACGATATCGCCCAGTAGGATCAGGCGTTCGGGCCGGTAACTTTCCAGGAGAGCTCTCAGCCGGGTCACCGTGGTGTCGACAATTCCAAGCGGCATTAACTGCCCGCGTGCGCGGCGAGCCCAGGCCTCTCCGAGGTGCAGGTCCGCGACGGCCAAGCTTCGACTGCGCGGAAGCCATACGGCCCGCCGGGCATCAAGCAGCACATCGTCATGGAGGTGAAACCGGTCGGTGGGCACGGTGCGAATACTTTGGCAGGTGGCGGTGGTTCTGACGAGGAAGGCCGGCTCACGCTTCCATCGTTTCTGGCCATCGTGCGTTGATAGATTCCGCAGGACAGCGATTCGCCGGTCTGGTCTCGGGGATTTGCCATCGCTTTTGACTTCCGCCGTGGGCCCGTCCCGGCATCCTTCCAAATCATGAACCCCCGCCGTCTCGGTCTGCTGGCCAGTCTGGTTTTGAGCAGTGTCGTCTACGCCAAGGAGTTGACCATTGCCGTCATTCCCAAGGGCACCACCCATGAGTTCTGGAAATCCGTCCATGCGGGAGCGGTGAAGGCTGAGCGGGAACTCACTGCGGCCGGGACCCCGGTGAAGTTGTTTTGGAAGGGCCCGCTCCGTGAGGATGACCGCGACCAGCAAATTCAGGTGGTCGAGAATTTTACGGCCCGCAACGTCAGCGGTATCGTGCTGGCTCCGCTCGATTCGCAGGCGCTGGTGAACCCCGTGCGCAGCGCGGTGAAGGCCGGAGTGCCGGTGGTCATTTTTGATTCGGACCTCAAGAGCGATCAGCAGGTGAGCTTCGTGGCCACCGATAATTTCAAGGGCGGTCGCATCGCCGGCGACTACTTGGCCAAGCGCTTGGGTGGCAAGGGTCGCATCATTTTGCTGCGGTATCAGGTGGGCAGCGCCAGCACTGAGGCCCGCGAGGCCGGATTCCTCGACGCCCTCAAGGCCTATCCCGACCTCAAGCTCATCTCTGCCGACCAGTACGCGGGGCCGACCCGGGAAACAGCCTACCAAGCCTCGCAGAATCTTCTCAATCGCCATGGTCAGGCTGTGGATGGGGTGTTCTGCCCCAACGAGACCGCCACGATCGCCATGACCAAGGCGCTGAGGGAAATTGGTCGCGCTGGTGGCAAGGTGGTGATGGTGGGCTTCGACTCGGGTTCCCAGTCGGTGGCCGACCTTCGCCATGGCGATGTCCAGGCGCTGGTGGTGCAGGATCCCGTGAAGATGGGTTACCTGGGAGTGAAGACGCTTGTGGAGCACATTCAGGGCAAGAAGGTGGAGAAGCGTGTGGATACCAGCGTCATGCTCATCACCACCGAAAACATGAACCAACTGGCGGCGCAGGAACTCTTAAACCCGCCCTTCAAACAGATCTTGGGCGAATAGGGCAGGACAATTCAGGGGGCCGCTCAGACAACAAACTGCTTGTGCCCTCGGCCTGATTGGCCGGAGAAACGCACCCAGCATTCTTCAACGATGAATCCGATCGAGACCGAAGCCTTTAAGAAGCCACTCCAACACATTGGGGAATGGGAAGAGTTCGTCGTTCAGCATTATCCAGAGCCCAATGGGCCGGCGGCGATCACAGAGTCTGGGAAACCGGCGGTGGGTCACGCACCGGACAAGAAGGAGATGGAGTTCCGTAACTAAGAAGCCGACGCCCGGCCGACGGTGCGGGAGTTCTATCGACTGAATCATACTTTTCAGACCTATGAGTTTGGTCAGGCCAAGCGGAAGGAATATCTCGGTCTGAACCGGATGACCATGGGCGTCTGGGAGGCGGCCGAGTACCTCAACCAACTCATCGACGATTCGGATCCGGACACCGACATGACGCAGTTGCAGCACCTGCTTCAGACCGCTGAGCACTTGCGCCGCGATGGGCAGCCGCGCTGGATGGTCCTCACGGGCTTCGTGCACGACTTGGGCAAGATCCTCTGCCTTTGGGGTGAGCCGCAGTGGGCCGTGGTGGGGGATACTTTTCCCACGGGTTGCGCTTATTCGCCAAAGATCGTTTTCCCTAAGTTCTTCGAGGCCAATCCCGACAGCAAAGACCCGCGCTACAACACGCCCAATGGTGTGTATGAGCCCGGATGCGGCTTGGACAAGGTTTCGCTGTCGTGGGGTCACGACGAGTACATTTACCACGTCTGCCGCGACTACCTGCCCGAGGAGGGGTTGGCCATGCTGCGCTACCACAGCTTTTATCCCTGGCACCGCGAGTCGGAGTACTCGCACTTGCTCAATGACAAGGACCAGGCGCTGTTGCCGTGGGTGAACCGTTTCAATCCCTACGACCTCTACACCAAGAGCCACAGCAAGCCCGATGAAGTGGCCTTGCGTCCGTACTACGAAGACCTCATCCGAGAGTTCTTCCCGGACAAAATCCGGTGGTGAGCGTCGGTTGCGCTTGGTCCGCGATTCGGTGCCGGTCTCTTCATCCGAAAGAGGCGCGATCGCGAAGGTGAATCGTTCTTCGAAACGGTGAGAATCACGACGTGCTGGCGGTGCTGGAAGCGGACGACGATTGCCGCCTCCGTTCTTCCTCGGCGGAGGTTGCGGCCAGGACCGCCATGGCATTCGTCGTCTGGGTTTCGGAGCCGGATCTGGGGCTGGCCAAGAAGGGGATTCCCGTGCCTTCGCCCTTGAACGGTTGGCTCCATAGGCATATCCCATCCTCGGCGCGCAAGGCCCACAGATACCCGTTGGAGCACACCAGCAACTGGTCGCCATCGGGAAGCAGTGTCACGAAGTTTCCACCTTTGGGGGTTGTCCATCGCCAGAGAATGCTCCCATCGCGACGATCCAGGGCGAAGACCCGCCCGTTGAAGGCGGCGTAGATGGCGTGGTCGGGGAAGTTTATTTCTGCAGGTTTTCACGATCAATCTGCCCGTGCCCATTCGAAAGCCGATGGGATTTCGGAGTTGCGGGTGCAGTTCGCCACCGGAGGGCGATCGGCCGGGTTACTCCGAGCCCTCGGCCTAAGCACGAGACAGGGCGTTGTCGCTGACGAAAAGATTTCGGGAACGGAATCCTGCCGGGCTTTCCAGAAGCAGCACGGCCCGGAGCGCTGCCAAAGGCGAGGC
>SYMJ01000240.1 GCA_005805505.1 Verrucomicrobiales bacterium
CTCCAAGCAGACCCTCGATGAAGGCAAGGCATTGGCCCTCTCAGTAGTCGCGACCGACTCCGACGAACCTAAGCAAGCTCTGGTGTTCCGCCTAGTCAGTGGCCCGGCGGGATTGACTGTTTCGCTCAACGGGCAAGTTGCCTGGGTGACGAGTGAGGAATCTGGTGGCAAGACCGAGACTGTCCGGTTGACCGTGAGCGATGGACTGGTGGTTGTCCCGGTCGAGTTCCAGGTGACCGTCAACGAGGTTAATGAGGCTCCGAGCCTGTCTGGCGTCGACAATCAGACGTTGGATGTCCGGAAGCCCTTGGTGATCTTGCTGAAAGCTAAGGACGCCGATTTGCCCGCGCAGAAGTTGGCGTTCGGCCTGGCGAGCGGTCCTCAAGGAATGACGGTCTCCGAACAGGGCCAGTTGGTATGGACCCCCACCATCGATCAGGGCGGCACCACCAATACGGTTGAGGTTTCGGTGAACGACGGAGTGGCCAAGGCGAGCACGAGTTTTGTGGTGATTGTTCGTCCCTCGAACACCCCACCGACGCTCGCAGATGTCCAGCTGCGACGGGTGTCTGAGACCGGAAGTCTGACCTTCCCGCTGGCGGCTTCCGATAACGATCAGCCGGCGCAGAAGCTGACTTTCGCTTTGATTTCAGGACCCGAGGGACTCTCGGTGAATCCGAACACAGGACAAGTCTTGTTCCGCCCGACGGAGGCTCAGGGGCCAAGCACCAATCGGGTGGTGGTTCGTGTCACCGATAATGGCATCCCGGCGCTCAGTGCCACCAACTCCTTCACAGTGGTGGTGCTGGAGATTAACCAGGTTCCCCAATTGGCTTCGGTGGACAATCAGACGGTTGAGGCCTTGAAGCCCCTAGTGGTTCGATTGTCGGCCAAGGATGCCGATATCCCGGCTCAGAAATTGACCTTCGGATTGGTAGACGGTCCTGCGGGAATGTCTGTGGATCCAGTCGCGGGCATCGTGTCTTGGACGCCTTCGTTGGTTCAGGCCTCAGCCCAATATCCGGTGACCGTGTCAGTGAGTGACGGGATCCGCGTGGTCACCCAATCGTTCGAGATCAAGGTTGAATCATCCAACCAGGCTCCGTTCTTTATCAGCCTGGTGAACCGGAATGTCCGGGAACTCAACACGGTTAACTTCAAGTTGATCGGGCGTGATCTCGACCAACCAGCCCAGAAGCTGACCTACGGCTTGGTGAGCGGCCCGAGTGGCTTGGAGGTGAGCGAGGTGGGACAAGTAATATGGACTCCGACCGAGGCGCAGGGCCCGAGCACCAACACCATTGCGGTGCGGGTGACCGACAATGGCACTCCGTCACTGAGCACCACCAACTTGTTCACTATCTTGGTCGCCGAAGCCAACACTGCCCCGACGCTGGTGAATGCCTACAATCGATTCATCCTGGAGAGTGTGGGTCTCAACTTCCCGCTCATCGGACGGGACTCCGATCTGCCTGCTCAAAAGCTGACCTATACGCTGGTGAGTGGTCCGAAGGGACTGACGATGAGTGATGCCGGCGTCATTGCTTGGAGCCCGACAGAAGAGCAGGGGCCCAGCACCAACACCGTGGTGGTGAAAGTCACTGATAGTGCAGCGTCTCCGTTGAGCACGACCGCCAGCTTCGTGGTGACGGTGCGCGAGGCCAATGCGCCACCGGTCTTCCCATTGACCAATTTGACCGTGGTTGCACAGAGCAAGCTCTCCGTGGCCCTCAAGGCAACCGACGTAGACATCCCCGTGCAAATCTTGAGCTACCGGTTGGAGCGGGGTCCTGAGGGATTGACGGTTTCCACCAACGGCCTGTTGGAATGGACCCCGGCCAGCGCATTGGCCAATACGACCAATATCGTGACCGTCTCGGTCAGCGATACGGTGACTCGCACTCAGACCACCTTCCGGGTCCTTGTCCGACCGGTGGGTTCTGGGCCGGGATCGGAGACCAAGGCCATCCAGAAGACTTACCTCGCACTGGTCGTTCAGCCAGACCAGACGTTGTCCTTGAAGGTCGTCGGGCCCGCGGGCGGCCGCTTCCGGGTTGAGTCCACCACGTTGCTGGGAGTGGAATGGCAGACGGTGGATTCCATCGGTGAAATTCAGACCCTGGGCCAAGACGAGCCGGTGGTCGTTCCGGTCCCCTTGGAGGCAGCCGGCAACTTCCGTCAGTTCCGCCTGAAGAAGCAATAGTCACCGGGCGTTTGCCCTGATCAGCAGCCGCCGATGGCCTAGTGCCTCGGCGGCTGTCTTTTTTGATAGTGTCGCCCCGGGGGGTGATCGGACGGATCGACTTCAGGAACCCATCGGGGCATGGCCCAGATTTTCCGTTTTGACCAGCGGCTCGGAAGAAGCCTGCGATCAAAGACTCAACCGCGCCTGGCGAACCGCAGCGATGGCCGCCTCCGAAGACTCGGCTGTGGCCGTGATGTGCCCCATCTTTCGGCCAGGCCGTGCGGAAGTTTTGCCGTAGAGATGCAGTTTCAGGCGGGGGTTTGACAGCGCTTGTTCCCACCGGGGAGGACCATCCTTCCAGACATCGCCCAGTAAATTGGCCATGGCGGCGGGGCTTTTTAGTTCGGTCGATCCCAGTGGCAGACCGCACACCGCCCGGACTTGCTGTTCAAACTGGCAGGTGATGCAGGCATCGAGGGTTAGGTGGCCTGAGTTGTGGGTTCGGGGTGCCAATTCATTCACGATGAGTCGCCCGTCGCGGGTGACGAACAGCTCCACCGTCAGCAAACCGATCACATTCAGCGCTTCGAGGATGTCTCGGCTCAAATTGCGGGCTGAGGTTTCTAACGCGGCAGGGATACGTGCTGGCGACACCGTCACATCCAAGATGTGGTTGGCATGGACATTCTCGAACACCGGGAACGTTGCGAATTGTCCATCTATCGTCCGGGCTCCCACCACGCTGACTTCCTGAGCGAAATCGACAAAGGCCTCATAGATGCCTTCTGCGCCCCCCAGACCGTTAAAGGCCTCTGAAATCTCTGACGCGGACCGGAGTGTTCGTTGTCCTTTACCGTCGTAGCCGAAGCTGGCGGTCTTAAGAACCCCGGGCAGTCCCAGATCGCAGGTAGCGGATTGGAGATCTGCCAGCGAATGAATGGCCCGGAACGGGGTCACCGGGAATCCGTGGTCTTGGAGAAATCCTTTTTCCCGTAACCGCTGTTGGGTGATGTGCAGCACCCGGCCCTCGGGTCGCACGGGAACCACCTGGGCACAGGCCTCACTGGTGGCGCTGGGGACATTCTCGAACTCGAAGGTCACCACGTCCACAGATCGAGCGAAGGCCTCGACCTGTTCGAGATCCTCATACGGAGCCACGAACGTGCGATCGGCGACCGGTGCTGCGGGAGAACCGGCCTCCGGGCAGAAAATGTTGATTTTGTAGCCCAGTCGTCGGGCGGCGATGGCGAACATGCGCCCCAATTGCCCCCCGCCTAGAACACCGAGAGTAGATCCCGGTGGAATGATGTGTCCGTGAAGTGACATCGCAAACCCCCGGTGTAGGCCCTTTCTGCCCCGATGGGAAGCCACGGAAACATCGAAGCGTCGGAAGTCCCAAAGAGCCTGTCCCTTGTCCCTTGTCTGAAGAGCCTGTCCCTTGTCTGAAGAGCCTGTCCCTTGTTGGGTGGGTCAAAATGGCGCGCTGGGGTAAATTGGGGCTTTCCCGGGCTTTTTGGGGCTGGTTGCATTTCCCGGATGTCGAAGACTGCGTTTTTGTTCGCGGGCCAGGGGGCCCAGTCGGTGGGGATGGGCAAAGACCTCGCCGCGACGTTTCCAACGGCCAGGGCACTGTTCGATCAGGCGAATCAGGTCCTCGGCTACGATTTGGCCTCGATCTGCTTCGAGGGACCGGAGTCGGCGTTGACGCTAACTGAGAATGCCCAACCGGGAATTTATCTGATGAGCTGGGTGGCCTTGAGGTTGCTCCAAGAACGGCTGCCCACGTTGCAGGCAGATGCGACCGCCGGTTTGTCGCTGGGGGAATTCACGGCGCTGGCTGCAGCAGGAGCGATGTCCTTTGAAGACGGGTTGATGATTACTCGGCTTCGGGGCCGTTTCATGCAGGAGGCTTGCGATGCGACTCGCGGCGGGATGGCGGCGGTGATCGGGCTCGATGAGGGTCTGTGCCGGGAGGTATGCGAGGCCACTGGCGTGACGCTGGCCAATCTCAATTGCCCGGGCCAAATTGTGATTTCAGGTGATTTAGACCGGATTCCAGCCGCAGTGGAGGCGGCGAAAGCCAAGGGAGCCAAGAAGGCAATTTCTCTGACGGTCGCCGGCGCATACCATTCTCCGTTGATGGCTTCGGCCAAACCGCGTTTGTCGGAGGCGTTGGCCCGGATTCCACTTCGGAATCCGCAGGTGCCGGTAGTCTCCAATGTCACAGCCCTGCCACATGGTTCGGCTGAGACGATTTCTCCGATCCTTGTCGATCAGGTGACCTCTTCAGTGCGTTGGGAGGCGAGCATGCGCTATTTGCTCGCTCAGGGATTCACTCGGTTTATCGAATTTGGCCCCGGTTCTGCCCTCAACGGATTCCTGCGCCGGATCGATAAGTCCGCCCAAGCTTTCAATGTTTGTGACGTCGTCAGTTTGGAAGCCACTGTCCAAGCTTTGGGTGGGGTTTGAGACACCCGTTGCTCAGAAGCGCATTGCAGAGCAGTTTGACACATGAGCGATCGGGAAACTGAATTGGATGCCCCCAGCAATCCAGAGACGGGACGGGCTGAAGAACATCAGTTGCCCCCGGATTTTATCTTTGTGCTGTGCGCGGCGCTCGCCGGTGGTCTGCCCGCGGGGATCTTCACGACATTGATCTCCGAGCCGGGTCGCTCGGGGTCCCCGATTTATGGGCTCCTCCTGCCCTGGGGGATCTTGCCGTTTTTCTTGGTGCTGGTGGCAGGGTGGCAGGGGCGCAACTCACCGGGTTTGCGACGGTTGGCGTGGTTTACTTCTGCGGCCTCGTTGTTGGGCCTGCTGGCCCACGGCTATGCGTTCTTCTTTCTTCCGGGTTTCAATGATGCCCGAAAGTGGTTTTTAATTGTTCCCCTGTGGCAATGGGTCCTTATCGCCCGACCGGCCTTGCGTTGCGCCTTCCACGCCCGCACCGGGTCCTGAGGCTACTGGGCTTGCAGGCTGACCTGACCTACGCCGAGCCTACCCTTGGCCTGAGCCCACCCCGAGTCACTGCCCTCCGAAGAGGTTCGGTGCGGCCGCTTGTGCGAGTTCACGGCTGCGCTGATGGATTTCCAAACCGGTACTACAGCCCAATGCGAACTGAGCGATTTCTTGGGCTTCAGAAAGCCGCAGGCGGCGCAGGAGGAACTTCACGGCCGGAATGAGCGCTGGCGTGACGCTCAGTTCATGCACTCCCAACCCCACCAATAGAGGGACTAGAGCGGGTTCTCCGGCCATTTCACCGCACACCCCGACCGGGCGTCCGTGTCGG
This sequence comes from Verrucomicrobiales bacterium, assembly GCA_005805505.1. Lineage (GTDB taxonomy): Bacteria > Verrucomicrobiota > Verrucomicrobiia > Limisphaerales > UBA9464 > SXXZ01. Next base: position 5,475 of record SYMJ01000240.1, read on the forward strand.
TTGGCAGCTTGCACCGTCATGTGTATGAGGCGCACCACTGCCGGATGAGTGGGTTGATAAAGTCGAGCAACGCGCTCGTTGAGCCGGTCGACCGCGAGGGTGTAACCGGTGAGATCATTGGTGCCGATGCTGAGGACATCAGACTCCCGCGCTAGGTCCTCGGCGATGAGCGCCGCTGACGGGATTTCGATCATCACACCCACAGGCACGGAATCGCAGAAAGGGATTCCCTCGGCCCGAAGTTCTTCTTTGCAGGAGGCCAAGATGGTCTGGGTCGCCCGCAACTCTTCCAAGGCCGACACCATGGGCAATAGGATCCGCACTTTGCCGTGGCACCCAGCTCGAAGGATCGCCCGAAGTTGGCCTCGGAATATTTCTGGGCAGTCCAAACTAATGCGGATGGCCCGCCATCCCAGAAACGGGTTGGGTTCGCCCTGGCGCTGGAGGTCTCCGGGCATCTTGTCTCCGCCGAGGTCCAAGGTGCGGATGATGGCGGCTTGGCCCGGGCGCGTCTGGGAAGCCACCGCGCGGTACGCCTCGAATTGCTCTTCTTCGGTCGGCGGGGTGCTGCGGTTGAGGAAGAGGAATTCTGTCCGGAACAGGCCGATGCCATTGGCTCCGCTGGCCTGAACCGAGGCCATGTCTTCGGGCCCTTCAATGTTGGCCTCGAGAAGGATGGGGTGCCCGTCGAGCGTCACCGCTGGTTGCTCGCGCAGCAGTGCGAGCTTTTCTTCGAAGAGCGCACGGCGCTGCTTAAGTTGACCGTACTCGAAGAGTGTCTGATCGGTCGGATTGAGCGTGAGCACTCCTCCGTGGCCATCCAGCAGCGCGTACTCATCGTCCTGAATAGAGTCGAGCAGGGAGCCGAGTCCCACGACCGCCGGGATGCCCATTTTCCGGGCCATGATGGCGGTGTGACTGGTCTTGCCGCCGGCCTCGGTCGCGAAGCCCAGGACATGCTTCAGATCCAACAGGGCCGTCACACTCGGAGCCAGATCGTGGGCCACCAGAATGCAGGGCTCGGAAAGTTTCTCGAGGTCGTGCTCTTGGACCGCGCCCGAGAGGTGATCCAGCACCCGACCGGCCACGTCGCGCAAATCTGCGGCCCGCTCCCGCAGGTAGGCGTCATCCACCGAACTCAATACCGAGACGTACTTTTCAAACACGTCATTAAATGCGGCCTCTGAACAACTGTGCTCGGTGCGGACCTTGCGCAGAACTTCGTTGAGCAAGGTGGAGTCTTCTAGCACCAACAGGTGAGCCTCGAAGAGGCCGGCCTCGTCGGCTCCCATCGCTGCAGAAACCTGATCTCGCACCTTTTGGATGTCATGCCGGGTGCCCAGAAGAGCCCGGTTGAGGCGCTCGATCTCGCTATCGATCGCCTCGGGCGCGATCGTCTCCCGCGAGATCTGACGTCGGGCCTGCCCCACCCGCAGAATGCGGGCATGAGCCACACCATCCGAAACCGCGATTCCGTGGTAGGTGCGCGCTCCCGAACGGGCTGGTTGCTCGGCCATGTTGCTGAGGCTACGGGCCGGAGGGTGGGTGCGTGAACCATTTTTGTCTCGGAGGGTCCGGGATTTTGGTTCAGGGATTCGTGCCTTGACCTCCGGTCCATCGGCCGCGACAAGAGCTATATGCACCTCCGAATCCCTCCTGACTCCGTCCGTCTCCTGCTGGCCACCGCTGCCGTAGGGTTGCTTTCGACGGGGTGCGCCTATTTGCATTCCGAGGCCTCTACGCCGCGGCTTCACTCGTTTACTAAACAGGAATTGAGCAATGAGTTCTGGGCGGAGGGTGCGTGTTTTGGGGATATCAATCGGGACGGTGTGGACGATGTGATTTCGGGCCCGTTCTGGTATGAAGGTCCCACGTTCAAGGTGCGCCACGAATACGCTCCGGCTGACCACGTTTCCAAGAGCAAGCGCAACGGGGCCGAGGTGACCTTCCGCGGTTATAAAGGCGGGTTGGGCAATGAGAACGAATACAGCGCCAACTTCTTCGCTCATTCGGCCGACATCAACGGTGATGGCTGGACCGACATCCTGATCTTGGGTTTCCCTGGCGAGAATTCCTGGTGGTTCGAGAACCCAGGCAAAGGCGTCACCACCCATTGGAAGCGCCACGTCGCGCTCGATGTCACCGACAACGAGTCCCCCCGCTGGGTGGACATCACCGGCGACGGTCGCCTGGAAATTGTCTGCTCCAGCAAGGGCCGCTATGGGTACGCCTCTCCCGACCCGAAGAACCCCACAGCCCCGTTCACGTGGCATCCGCTGTCACCCGACAAGAAGTACCACCGGTTCACCCACGGTCTTGGTGTGGGTGACGTCAACGGCGACGGCCGTATGGATTTGCTCGAAAAGGATGGTTGGTGGGAGCAGCCGGCCTCGCTTGCTGGTGACCCGATGTGGAAGCACCACCCTGTTTCCTTCGGCTTGGGCGGCTCGCAAATGTATGCCTATGACGTCAACGGCGATGGGCTGAATGATGTGATCACCAGCCTCGCGGCCCACGGGTATGGATTAGCCTGGTATGAGCAGTCGAAGGTCGGCTCCGAGATTCACTTCAAGGAGCACATCATCATGAACAAGGAAGTCTCTGAGAACACCTACGGCGTGAAGTTCAGCCAACTCCATGGGATTGATTTGGTGGACATCGATGGTGACGGACTCAAGGACATCGTGACCGGCAAGCGTTTCTGGGCGCATGGGCCGACGGGCGATGCCGACTCCGGCGCCGCACCGGTGCTTTACTGGTTCCAATTGCAACGAGGGGCCGACCGGTCGGTAAACTTCGTGCCCCACATCATCGACGACGCTTCTGGGGTGGGCACCGAGGTGAAGGCGGTGGACTACAACCGTGATGGTTTGCCGGACATCGTGGTGGGCAACAAGAAGGGGGTCTTCGTCTTCACTCACGCAGCCCGCAAGGTGGACCACGCCACCTGGGAAGCCGCTCAGCCTAAGAAGCACTAAGGTTTCTTCTCTCGAGTTTTCGATTGGCCCGATCCTGCGCTGTGGGATCGGGCCACTTTCATTTCTGCCGGCGACCCGGGAAGGCGCTCGCCCCCCCCTTTGCGATAGACTTCGACGGAATCGACTCCCCTCAAGGCTGGACGCGTACTCGGAAGTAATAGCGACCTTGTCCCAGCAGGGCGGGGATGGTGTTGGTCAGTAGGCCGCCGGTCCCGATGCGTGGGTCGCTGGCGATGGTCCAGCGCCGGAGATCGTCGCTAATCTCCAACAAGTATTCTCGACGCGCCTGGCTGGGCCAGGAGATCCGGATCGGCGCATTCACTCCCCCGGAGGGGAGGTTGAGTCGGAGACTGGAAGCCGGATCCTTGGGATCGGTTCCTGCTTGGAACTCGGAGTGATTGGAGAATCCATCGCCGTCCGAATCGATTTCGGGCGCGGCATCGTCTCCCAGAATGCGCCTAAAGTAGGTGGTTTCCCACAGGTCGGAGATCCCATTTTTATTGGAATCGGGAAACTCGTACCGGCCGTTGAGTACCAGCACGTTGGTGCCCACCCGGTTGGTGACCGCGGGGGGTGTGAGGTAATGCTCCACAGGCGACCATCGCACCACGTACTCGCCGGGAACCGCATTGAACACGTTAAACCAACGGCCGGATCCGACCAGCGCTGTGAAGTTGGTGGGCCCCCGGACACTGAAGGTGGCCTGCGCCAAATTGTTGGTGATGGAGAATGACGACGACTGATTCTGGGTCAGGGAAATTTCCAGATCGTCTACGAACCAGCCCGGTCGGTCGGTCGTTTCAAAACTCATGAGTTGGTAGTTGAAGCGGATCCGGACGACGTGCCCCGCGAATCGGCTGATGTCGACGTCCACCTCTTCCCAATCGGCCGACACATCCCCGAAACCGAAACCCACCAGGTCGCTCCAGTGAGCGCCATTGTTGGTGCTAATGGCCACCTGGCAGAGTTCGAAGTCCAAGAGGTCGCTGCGTTCGGTGGTGTCGTACCAGGTGTGGAACTTCAGGCGGGCCGTGTTGCCACCCCGAAGGTCGATGGCCGGACTCAGCAGGTCGGCAATGGCCGTATCGACCGCTTGTCCTTCGAGGTTGGTGGCCCAGCAGTGGGTACCGCTATGGGGTGCGATTCCGTATCGGTTGGACGGTGTGCCAAACTGCCAAGTGGTATTGAGCAAGCTCTCTCCGGTTTCGTCGTCGAAGGCCGTGTCGTCGAAGGTAGCCCATCCCGAACGCCCCTTCTCCAGGGAGTCCTGCCAGGGGGCATCCAGAGGTCGCAGGGTGCGCAGGCGAAATGAGCGCCCCGCTAGACGCGCCGTCACCGCATTGCCGGCTTCATCCTGACTCACTGGCAGGAAGTAGTAGTCGCGATCGGGTTGGAGGCCCGAGATTTGAATTTCGTGCTCGGTGGTCAGGTCCGCCGAGTAGGCAGTGCGGGTGAGCAGTGAATCGTCGCCACTGCTCTCGCCGAAGCGCACCAGGCTGTCGGAGGGTTTGTCGGTGGTCCAAGAAATGGTCGCTTCATTGTAGGCCGGATCAGAATCTACCGCGCTGATCACCGGGGGCACCGTGTCGATGATTGCTTGGGTTGCTAAGGCGACTTCGGAGGCGTTGTTGTAAGAGGCTGTGAGGAAGTCCCCATGGGCGCAGCGCAGTCGTGCGGAGTTCGTGTCTGTCGCCACGGCGCTCAGGGTGACCCGGCCTCGAAACACGCCCTTCAAGGGGGTCTCGACCAAGGGTAATTCAAACCCCTTCGGATCGGAGGTGCTGGTGATTTGCAGGGTGACTCGTTTCTGTCCCGAACGGGCCGCGTCATTCACCTCGATCATGGCGGCCGAGGGCAGCGTGTAGGCCGGTTGGTGGAAGGTCACACTCGAGCCGCCGCGCAATCCCGGCACCAGAAAGTCGAGGGCCCGGCCAAGCACGGTGGCCTTGTTGTTTGGGGCTTCGGCTGCCGTCGGGAGGGACTCCCATGGGATCGACAGAAAGACCACCCGCCCTGGACTGTCATTGCCGGTGCGCGGATAGCGCAGGCCGATGATCCGTCCCTCATCTTGGGTGAGGATGGAGGCCGCGTCGGCCGTGGGTCGCAGGGCGTCTGGAAAGGTTGAAAAGTCGAGCAGCGACCCCAGGTCCGGGAACTCCTGATAATCCAGATCAATGGCGAGGCCGGCGGTGATCGGATCCCCATTGATGCCGTTAACGAGGGTGGCACCCACATCTTCAGTGAAGTCAGCCACGTGCAGCACATTGGTGCGGAACGACTGCTCCGTCGGAGACAATCGGCTCAAAACCTCGGAGGACGCCGCGAAGAGCGCTCCTCCACCGGCGACATAGGTCGACAGTCCGGAGGCCAAGCCCGCGGGCAGGGTCGCCAGATCTTCGGGTCGCCAGAGGACCACGCGGTATGCGGAGAGCAGGGCGGCCGAAGGTACGGTGTTGGTCTCGGCGAAGTTCCAGACTTCGTAATCGATGCCGAGGGCGTCGAGGGGTTGAGTCCAGTGCTCGATCTCGGGGAAGGGCAGGTTCAGTTGCTCAAAGGTCGTCTCGGGCGAATACAGCAAAAGAGCTTTGGCCGGCCGGGTCGCGGTAAAGAAGTAGTACCGCCCTGCGTTGTCGTTGGTCTGCACGTTTCCAGCGCCGTCCGTCGCCACGATGAAGTAGCGGTAAATCTGGTCCGGCACCAATTCTGGCAGGAACAGCTCGGGTGAGGTGCGGTAGTAGGCATTGGTCACGGCGAAGGCGGGTCCGTTGATCGGGTTAATGACCGCGACCGATCTCACCGGTTCGCTGGCGTTGAAACGCAAGGTGGTCCGACCAAAACGCTGGATGGCCCGGACGGAATCGAGCAAGGGCGGGTCGAGGTCGATGGTGGCGCTCCGAGTGCGGAGGCCCGCCGGCGAGGCGTCGGTGTACGAAATGGTGAGCGTGTTTCCGTTGGCCACCGTCAGGCTGCCCGCCTTCGGTGAGGTGACCAGCGACACGGTCCCAGTGAAACTGCCGCCCGTGCCACTGGGCAGGAGGGTGAGGGTCAGCGGGACTGGCTGCGAATCGGAGGCGACGGTGACCGTGGCGCTGGCCTGATTGCGCAAATCGGTGTCTACCAGTCGAATTTGGGCGGCGGACGGGGCCGGATAGGTCTCCTTGTCCCACGAAACCACTCCCTCGCCGGGGAAGGGGATTTGGCCGGAGGCCACCAGGGCGAAGTCTTGCTCGGGCGTGGCATTGGTCCGGCCGTGGACATCTTGGAGCACCCGTTGGGCTCGTACTCGGAGGATCCATTCGCCGGCGGCCGGGTTGCTAATCCAAACGCCTTCCACGTTGTTGATTCGGTCGCCTTCAGCGGTGTCGGCCATGGATTCGCCATCGAGGAAGGCGTTGCCCCGGAAAATGTGCCCATCGGGCGAGACTACTTCCAGGTCCAGGTCGTTGACCAAGGCCGGGATGGCCGCGGGCAGCCCAGGCACATCGGTGTAGGCGAGGGTGACTTTCAGCGCATCGTCGGCCCCCGCGATGAGTCGTTTTTCCCAGAAGGCACCCGTTTTCAGCTCGATTCCTTGATCGGTGAAATTGAAGCGGCGCTCCCCGGTGATGAGCGCGGCCACATCGCATCGACCCCATCCCTCGTCCTTGTTGGGAACCGGGGGTGTGCCGCCGACCACCAGCATGGTGCCGGCCTCTTCATCGTCGGTGTCGACGGGCACTTCGCCCGAAGTCATGTCCACGGCCGAATTAATGAGCGAGGCCTTCACCAGAGCGGGGGATGGGGTGAGTCCACCTTGGGTCTCTCGGTACCATTGTACAAACACCGCGCAGGCCCCGCTGACATGCGGACCCGCCTGGGACGTGCCCCCTTGAAAAAGGTAGTTCTCGTCGATCCCGAGCCAGGCATTGGCGTCGCTGGCGAATTGGCTTTTGAGCGAGGCGATCCAGGTGCCCGGTGCGGTGATATCGGGTTTGATGCGGCCGTCTTCAGCCGGACCGCGACTGGAGAAGTCGGCCATGGTCTCAGACCCTTCGGCATAGAGCGCCAGATCGAAGCGGTCGTTCTGGCAGGCGCCGGTGGCGATCACGTTTTTGGCCACGGCCGGTGAACCGATGGTTTGCTCACCGGGTCCTGAATTGCCGGCGCTGAATTCGAGAATGTAGGGCTGTTCTCCAGGAGTCCGTGCATCGGCGTCCCGCACCAGCGCATCAAATTCTGCGGCGCTGAGGTCGTAGCGCCCTTGCGTGTCGTCACCCCAGGAGTTGGATCCGACATAAGCTCCGCTGCGGACGGCATCTCGGGTTAAGGTTTCATAACTGGGCGGCGCAAAATAGTCGCCGGCCCCGTCGAAGATGCGCTGGGCTACTAGGTGCGCCCCGGGGGCCACGCCCAAGCCTCAGAGGTAACCGTTGCTATCTTGGGTGTCAATGGCACCGCTGCCGGCCACGATTCCGGCGCAGTGCGTGCCGTGGCTGTGTTCGTCAGAGGCGTCCTCTAGGCCACCGTAGGCAAAGAAGGCATCCACCCGTCCGTTGAGGTCCAGGTGCATGGTCTCGGCTTCACCTGTGTCGAGGCCGGAGTCGGCGACAGAAACGGTGACCCCGCGTCCATCAAAGCCCAAATTATGGACTTGGGCGGGTTTTCCGGGAGTACCGTCATCGCCCATCAGGCTTTCGGTGGCGATCTCGTCCACGAGCTTCATTCGGCCCGCAGGCTCAATCCACAGCACCGTCTCCGATCGCGCTAGCTCCAGGATGCGTCCGGGACTGGTCGTGCCACCCAGAAAGATACCGAAGGCGGTCTCGGTGCGGTGGACGGGCCCGATGAACTGGCGGAGCGCTGAAATCAATGCAGCGGGCGGGGTCTGAGGTCTGAGCAGCAGGCGGATATTTATAGGGACCTGGGGCTCGGCAGCCATCGCGGCGGTCAGGCGTCGGTCCATTCGCCACTCGGGTTGGTATTCGCCCAGCCACCGCACGAACGGAATGGCCCGGATCTCCGCCGTCGAGGCCGCATCGAGGTGGCAAACAAAGGAGTCGTCCGGAACCGGGCTCAGCAGGCGCAGCCGTTTGGACTGCAGGGTTTCACGGTGTTCGGCTGAGAGAGGACCCTCCAATTGAATGAGGAACAGGCCAGAGACGGGAGGTTTTCCGGCCGTCACGGCGGCGGTCCGAGCTTTGGAATTGGGTGCAGGCGGGGTGGTGACGGTGGAATTGCGCAGTCGGATGAACCGGGCGTCTTGCGCGGTGGCAGTAAGAAGGCAACTCAACGCGACGACAAAGCCCGCGATCCATCCACGGAGAAGCATTATCTGAAGGCTAGACGTTGATCTGTCGGTTCACAAGGCGCTGTCGGGCATCCCATGAGGGGCCCCATGAGGAGAAGTCCTCCTCGTTTCTCGAACTCAGGGACGGACTGGGTGTCATACAACGTTCCTTCAGAACGCTTGGGATGCCGGTATGTCCCACCCAAGGTTGCACCCAAACCACACGGCAGACACTGGCTCGCGGTCATGGAGAACTCATTCCACGAAGCGGTTTGAACCCTCGGCGATCGCTAGGTCCAGGGACTCGGCCGCCACAAAGGCCCGCCACTCGGCCACCAGCGCCTGTTTTTTCTCCGGGCTTAGCAGGGCGATTTCGATGCCGTTCAGGGCGATCCGAGCCAGCTCCGCCTTTGAAAAACCCAGCTCCTGATGGAGTGCGAAGTACTCCTCTTCCAATCGATTGCCGAAGAAGAAGGTGTCGTTGGAGTTGAGGGTGACGGGCACACCGGCGTCGAAGAGGGCTCGGATGGGATGGGCGGCCATGGAGGGGACTCCTTGCACGCCGAGCTTCACGTTGCTCATCGGGCAGACATCCAGGGTGATGCGTTGACGGGCCAAATGACGCACCAGCTCTGGATCTTCTATCGAGCGAATCCCGTGCTCGATCCGACGGACGCCGAGGTTGTCGAGAATCCAGCGCACGAAGGGGGCCGGCATGAATTCGCCGGCGTGGGCCTTGGTCGACTTGCCGGCCGCTTGCGCACGCCGCCAAACGTCGATGCTCCAAGTCTCCATCCGCCAGTACTCCGGTCCGTGCAGGTCGATGCCGGCCAAGTCGTCCCAGCCCAGCGCCGCCTCGATCAGAGCGCCGTGCATGGCGTAGTCGTTGTGGCACAGGCCAGCAAAGATCCGAACCTCCAGACCCGGAGGGGCCGCCTGGCGGATGGCAGTCAGAATTTCTGGGCCGGAGTCTTTCACCGTGGCCAGCCTCGGCAGGTGGAAGCTCATCTCCACGTAGCGGGTGCCCTGTTCGGCACAGGTGGCCAAGACGATCTTGGCCGCATCGTGGTAGCGCTGGGCCGACTGGTAGAAGTTCATGCAGTACTCGTCGTACAGCCGCATGAACTGATCGAAACTCGTGTACCGGAATTCCGGAGCCCAGAAGGGCGGGGGAGTACTGAAGCGTTCCGGCTCGAGTTCCCGCAGCAGTGCGATGGGGGTCGAACCTTCGAGGTTCAGGAGGGTCTCGGTCTTGGGTATTGCCCGCACGAACCGCGTAAAATCGGCGGAGGCGGTGTAGTGAGGAATTCGCATGGCGATTGAAAGGCGGGGCTAGATACCCCATGGCTAACTTTGGGCAAGTGGAGCATGGAGCCGTACTCGGTTCATGCCGAGGCAGATGTGGGTGCTGCCGCCGAAGTCGGAATGTCGATCAACTGAGAAAGAGTGGGACAGGGGAAATCCCAGAAACGCCCCTTTGCCGGCTCGCATTGCATCCACTTTCAGTCCGATCGGTTGAGTTGAATCTCTGAGGTCTACTGAGCGTACTATTTTTGGAGACAAGAAGACTGATTTTGGAAACCGTACTGGTCGGTTATGGCGATCCCACAAGCTTCAGGAAAAGTTCCCCGGTCTTGGTTTGGCCTGAAGTTGCCGGTCTTGGATCACGCCCGTGCCGATATTTCCGCCGGCATTGTGGTGTTCCTGGTCGCATTGCCGCTGTGCCTGGGCGTGGCGCTGGCCTCGGGGGCGCCCTTGTTGAGCGGCGTCATCGCAGGCGTGGTTGGTGGTGTGATCGTGGCGCTTCTTTCCGGATCCGAACTCAGTGTCAGTGGTCCTGCCGCAGGCCTGGCTGTGATCGTGCTCAATGCAATTCAGGAGTTGAAGGCCTTCGAGGCTTTCACGCTGGCGGTGCTCCTGTCCGGCGCAATGCAAATTGCTATTGGACTGCTCCGAGCCGGAGTGGTCGGCGACTTCATTCCTAACATGGTAATTAAGGGGATGCTGTCCGGCATCGGCATTGTGATCATCCTTAAGCAGATCCCCCACGCCATGGGCGATGACAACGACTTCATTGGTGATGAGAGCTTTCAGCAGGCGGACCATCTGAACACGTTCAACGAAGTTTCCCAGTCGGTGAGCTCCATCAACTGGGGTGCCATCCTCATCAGCGGGGTTTCTCTGATAATTCTGTTTGGTTGGAATCATCCGGTGATTAAACGCCGAGCCTGGACCCGGCTAGTTCCTGCGTCGTTGATTTGTGTGGTTCTGGGCACGGTGTTGAACGAGTTCTTCAAAGTCATGGTGCCCTCCTGGACGCTGTTGGCTGCCAACCATCATCTGGTGGAATTGCCGGTGATGGGCTCGATACGAGAAGGCTTGCAGGCGTTGCATTTTCCGGATTTCTCCCGCATCGCCGACCCGCTCGTTTGGAAGGTTGCCCTGACCATCGCCATTGTTGGCAGTTTGGAATCCCTCCTGAGCTTGGAGGCCAGCGACAAGCTCGATCCTGTGAAACGGATATCCGATCCCCATGCGGAGTTGCGGGCCCAAGGCTTTGGTAATTTGATTTCTGGCCTTCTCGGAGGGCTGCCGGTGACGTCCGTGATCGTCCGCTCTTCTGCCAACATCTACGCCGGGGCCAAGACCCGCCTGTCGTCGATCATCCATGGGCTACTTTTGCTGGTGGCGGCCTCTTTAATTCCGACGGTGCTCAATAGGGTTCCCTTGGCCTGCCTCGCTGCAATCTTGTTGTCCGTTGGATACAAGCTGTGTTCGTGGTCTGTCATCCGTTCGGTCTGGAAGGAGGGTTGGTCTCAATTCCTGCCCTTCGCCATTACGGTGGCGGGAATCGTTTTCACCGACCTCCTGAAGGGCATCATGATCGGCCTGGTTGTGAGCGTCTTCTTTGTGATGAGATCCTACACTCGCACCGCCGTGACCTTGGTGCGGGATGGCGAGGATTTTCTCATCCGCCTCAACAAAGACCTTACCTTCGTAAACAAGCAGGAACTCAAGGCTCGCCTGCGGGAAATCCCGGACGGATCCCGCCTAGTGATCGATGGAGTCAGAGCCCACTATGTCGATCATGATGCGGTCGAGGTGATCCGGGAGTTCTGTGAATCAGCCCCGCATCGCGGTATCGAAACTCAGTGCCGGAGAGTACATGGCATTACCCACACCTAAAGCGTCTATGCAAAGCTACCAACGATTACTGCTCAACAACCAAGCCTGGGTTGCAGACAAGATGAGTCTGCGGCCCGATTTCTTCACCCGGTACTCGGGAGGGCAGAAGCCTGAATTCCTATGGATCGGATGCTCGGACAGCCGGGTTCCCGCGGAGGAGGTCACTGGGGTGGAACCCGGCGAACTCTTCGTCCACCGCAATGTGGCGAACATGGTGGTGCACACGGATTTCAACATGCTGAGTGTGGCGCAATACGCGGTCGAGGTGTTGCAGGTGAAGCACATCATCGTGTGTGGCCACTATGGATGCGGCGGCATAAAGGCCGCACTGGGCCGGACGCACCTCGGATTGATCAACAAGTGGCTTCGTCACATCAAAGATGTGTACCGAACCCATGCGGTTGAACTGGAGGGCATCGCCGACGAGGATCTGCGGATCGAGCGCCTGGTCGAGTTGAACGTGGCCGAGCAGGTCCATAACCTGGCCGAGCTTTCTTTTGTCCAACTGGCTTGGAAGCGCCGGCAACAGCCCACCCTCCACGGATGGGTCTACGACATCCATACCGGTCGCCTCAAGACGGTGACCAAAATGGAACCAGGTCATCCGCTTGATCCGATTTATTCGTACGAGTTCCCGGAAGAATAAGGACAAGGCTTAGCCCGGGTTTGCGTGACCGGGTTTGCGTGACCGGGCTGCCGGCACTGGAGCGGGATGGATCCGGGGCGCGTTTTACCCCTATCCACCTGCTCTAGCAGTTCAGTCTGAATGCCCGAGTTGTACCGAGTGTTGGGGGGTGGGAGTTTTGGGAGTTTTGGGAATGTTGGGCGACTGTGTCCCAGTTAAGCCCCTCGACTCGATGGCTGGAAGGGAGCGCGGAAGGCCTTCTCGAAATCGTAGCCACCCTGAAAATCCTTTCGGGAGTCGGTGTCGGTTTTGGAGAGGATGCCATGCTCCACCATGTTGAAAACAATTTCCCCAAAATCTTCGGCACGGTGGATGCCCCATTCCGAAAGCACGGTCAGCGCCATCGGGCCGTACTCCTTCAGTGCGAACTCGCGGATGCCTTCTAGCAATTCTTGGCCGGTGATGTGACGGGTCTTGTTACCGACCTCCCGTTTGAGGATGCGCTGGGAGTGTTCCAGGGCATCCCTCAAAAAGAGGTAGGCGTCCCGGTGATACCGATCATCGACGGCCACAAGATCGGCGATCGGGTCTTTAGGGCTTGGAGGTTCCATTCAGGGGGTCTGGACGGATGCAGGACTGGAGGCTGGGGTGCTCCGGGAGGCGGACATGGGATGGCTGACGATCCAGATTCTGCCACCGATGCCCAAGAGCAACACCGCCGTCAGGATCCAGACGATACGAAGTTCGTCTGGGGTGAGGTGTTTCGTCAGCGATTTCATGCTTCCAAGGCGTGTATCGGCTCAGACCACCACCAAATTGACCATTTTGCGCGGAACGACGATGACCTTCTTCAAGGTCTTGCCTGCGAGGAAGGGGAGTACTTTTTCGGCATTGAGCGCAGCCGCCTCGATTTCAGCGGCGCTGGCGTCCACCGGCATGCGGATCACATCGCGCAGCTTGCCATTGACCTGCACGGGCAACTCCATGTCGGTCTCGACCAGAAGAGCCGGATCGAAGCCAGGCCACGGTGCATAGGTCAACGACGGCACCGCAAGACCCTGGTGCTGGTGCAAGCGCTGCCAGAGTTCTTCAGCCAAGTGTGGAGAAAACGGTGCCAGCAATTGCAGGAAGGATCGGAGGACCACCGACGGGCGGTTTTCCCACGTCATGGCTCCGTTGATAAACACCATCATGGCCGAGATGGCCGTATTGAACTGCAGGTGCTCCAGATCGTGGGTCACTTTGCGAATGCACTCGTGCAGCAGTTTGAGCTGGGCCGGGATCGGGGCCTCATCGCAGATCAGCGGCGAAAGGCGGATCAAGTCGAGGAGCCGGGTCGATTCGTCCGAAGAAGCGTTGCCTCCGGCGACGACCGTGGAGGCCTGCTCGTAATCCGTCTCAGCTTTCTCGTCGACGAACAGACGCCAGACACGGCCCAGGAATCGGTACACGCCTTCCACTCCCTGAGTGTTCCAAGGTTTGGTGTCCTGCAGTGGTCCCATGAACATTTCATAGAGACGGAACGCATCGGCCCCATACTCCACCAGCACGTCGTCCGGGTTTACCACATTGCCGCGGGATTTGGACATCTTTTGCCCATCCTCGCCCAAAATCAGTCCTTGGTTCACCAGCTTGAAGAAGGGCTCGGCGGTTGAGACCTGCCCCAGGTCGAACAAAACCTTGTGCCAGAACCGGGCATACAACAGATGCAGAACGGCGTGTTCAGTGCCGCCGACGTAGAGATCTACGCCCGGGGTTTTGCCCCCGGACTTCATCCAGTAAGTCTCGACCTCCGGGCTGACGAAGCCCTGTTTATTTTTCGTGTCGAGATAGCGCAGGTAATACCAGCAGGAACCCGCCCACTGCGGCATAGTGTTGGTCTCGCGGATGGATCCGTCGGGCAAGTGCAACCAGTCGTGGGCGCGGGCCAGCGGTGGTTGGCCATCGGTCGTGGGCTTGTAGTCTTCGAGGGTCGGCGGCAGTAGCGGCAGAGCGGTCTCGGGCAACGCCTCGTGGTACCGATTGCCCTCAGCGTCTGTGCGCCAAAGGATCGGAAAGGGTTCTCCCCAGTAGCGCTGGCGGCTGAAGAGCCAATCCCGCAGCTTGAAGTTGACCGTCTTCTGACCCAGCCCCTTGGATTCCAACCACGCGGAGATTTTCTGCTTGGCCTCCGCAGTGGGCAGTCCGTCGAGCGAGAGCTCTGTACTGCTCGAATTCACGGCCGTTCCCTCGTCGCAAAAGCCCTGCCATTCGGTCTTGGCATCGGGCGGATGAACCACCTGCACCACCGGCAGCCCGAACTTTTGGGCGAACTCGAAATCCCGCTCATCGTGGGCGGGCACGGCCATGATGGCTCCGGTGCCGTAGCTCGCGAGGACGTAGTCGGCGATCCAAATGGGAATATTCGCCCCGGTCACCGGGTTGATGGCAAAGGAGCCGGTCCAGACGCCGGTTTTGTCTTTGGCGAGTTCGGTGCGCTCAAGGTCGGACTTCGTGGTGGCAAATTGCTGGTACTGCGTCACCGCGGCTGCCTGCGCCGGCGTGGTGAGGCCCGCGACGAGCCGGTGCTCCGGCGACAACACCATATAAGTCGCCCCGAATAGAGTATCGGGCCGCGTGGTGAACACCCGGATCTTCTCCGGTTGGCCGTCCACCTGGAAATCGACCTCAGCGCCCTCGCTGCGGCCAATCCAGTTACGCTGCATCTCTTTAAGCGAGTCGGACCACTCGATCGTGTTCAGGTCGGCCAGGAGCTTCTCGGCATAGGCGGTGATGCGCAGCATCCACTGGCGCATGGGTTTGCGGACGACCGGAAACCCGCCGACCTCGCTCTTGCCGTCGATCACCTCTTCGTTGGCCAGCACCGTTCCCAGCTCGGGGCACCAATTGACCGGCGCCTCGCAAACATAGGCCAAGCGCTTGGAGTCGCGATGGGCCCGCTTTTGGGCCTCGGTCTGGCAGTCGGCCGGGAAGGTCAGCGTCTCGATGGGCTCGGCCTTGTTGGTGGCCGGGTTAAACCACGAATTGTAAATCCTCAGGAAGATCCACTGCGTCCACCGGAAGTATTCTGGATCGGTGGTGGCCAACTCGCGCGACCAATCGTAGCTGAAGCCCAGCGATTGGATTTGGCGCGTGAAGTTGGCGATGTTGGTCTCGGTGGTGATCCGCGGGTGTTGGCCGGTTTTCACCGCGTACTGCTCGGCCGGAAGACCAAACGAATCCCACCCCATCGGATGCAGCACGTTGAAGCCCTGGGCCCTGCGATAGCGTGCCAGGATATCTGTCGCCGTGTAGCCCTCGGGATGCCCGACATGCAAACCTGCCCCGGAAGGGTAGGGGAACATGTCGAGAATGTAGAATTTCGGCGGCAAATCGGAAGTCGCCGCCGCCCGGCCCGCCAGATCATGGCGCAGCCCGAAGGGATGGGACTCCGGAATGTGGTCTCCCGGGTTCCACGCCCGGAAGGTTTGTTCTGCCGCCCAGTGCCGCTGCCACCGGGGTTCAATCAGATGGAACGGGTATTGCCGCCTCGACATATTAGACCCCCATCATGGCGAGACCACGCCCCCCGAAGCAACCCGGGAGTCCTCCCTCCTCTCCCCCAATCGCCTTGGGGTCGGTCCCACCTATTTACACAAAAGGGGCCACTCTATACTATTAATACAACCCTGCCGCGCTCCTTGGATCCCAGCGCTTTGACGAAATCGGCTCCATGACGCGGGGTGATTTGGGGGTATTGCCTGCGTGGATGTTTCAGGAGATCCTTTTACACATGATCTCCCGTCGCGAATGGTTGGTGAGCGGTGCTGCCGTTTTGGCATCCGCGGGCTGCAAGACTCCGCAACCCTCCGGAATCCGCGTTCGCGTCTGGGACGAGCGACAGCCCGCCCAGAAAAAGGCCTATCCGAATTGGCTGGGTAATCAGATTGCAGACCACCTAAGGACTGTTTCTGGCCTTTCGGTCGAATCGGTTTGCATCGATGACCCCGAGCAGGGGCTCAAGGATTTGGATTCTGTGGACGTGCTGGTCTGGTGGGGCCATGTCCGCCATGCTGAAATTGAGCCCGCGACCGCGGCCCGAATCGTAGAGCGGATCCGCACCGGCAAGCTATCGCTTCTCGCGCTCCATTCGGCTCATTGGTCCCGCCCCTTCGTGGGAGCGATGAATGCTGTGGCTCGGGATCGAGCGTTAGCAGCCCTGCCTGAGAACGAACGGAGTCGAGCCGTAGTCGTCGAGAGCGATTTGTTGCCGCGCCCCTGGATGGCCCCGAGTTACAAGGAGCGTTTGTCGCCGGAGGTCCAGTACCGCCGTCCTCCGCAGGGTCCCGTCGAGGTCCGGTTGCTTCGGGCCAACTGCTGCTTTCCTGCCTACCGGGGAGACGGGAAGCCCAGTGAGGTCCGCATCCGCCTTCCGCGCCATCCGATCGCTCAAGGAGTGCCCGAGTCCTTCGCCATCGAGCAGACCGAGATGTATGACGAACCCTTTCATGTACCTTCCCCGGACGAGGTGGTCCTTGAGGAGCATTGGGCTTCGGGGGAATGGTTCCGCAGCGGATCGGTGTGGCGCCTTGGGCACGGGCGCGTTTTCTATTTTCGCCCTGGCCACGAAACCTACCCGGTCTTCTTCAACCCGAATGCTTTACGGATTGTGGCCAATGCGTCCCGATGGCTGGGACAACGCTGAGTCACTGAAAAGACCCTCGACTCAAAAATTTCAGACAGCCTTCAACGCCCTGACGGGAGTCAAAGCGTGTGCCTCGACTGAAACCCCGCGGCAATAGTGTGCTAGATCCGGTGGTCTGTTGGGGATTGGCAATCCGTTCCATGCCAGTGGCAACGCGCTCCACTTGGAGAAGAGCGCTTTGGAGGCCTCGTAGGGGGCATGGCTGACACACCCCTCTTGCAAGATTCCCCGCCGTTCGGTGAAGAACCGGTAGCGTTCAAGCAAGTGGAACTCCAGCGATCCAGGTGCCGATACCTTGGGAAGGGAGACCGGACGCCACACGTAATCCGCGTCTCCATTGTTGAAGCCCCGCCGGCGGCAGTTCATCGTGTAGTCCTCGGTTGTCGCGCCAAAACTTATCGATGCATGTCGATACGGCAGGCTGAAGAATGCTTGGGCAATCCATACAGCGATGGCTCGGTCGCAATCCAGAGATAGGAAATAGATTCCAGGCCGTCCGTCTTGATCGCGGACATAAAGCCGAACGTTGAGTTCCCGGAAATAGGACAGCCACGGCACAGCCGGTAGACCCATCGGTCGGATCGAATCCATGAGGAATCCCACGATGCCCACGTAGGCTTTCCCATCATAGCAATCCAGCGTCAATCCTGCCGGAAGGAGTGATTGGAGCCGCTCTGCCTGCTCGATCCAATGCAGGAAAAACAGGTGATTCCAAACCTGCCGCATCACCACTTGGGGGCGCGAACTGAGAGAGGGATTCATCTCTGACGAATTGGCTTAAGGTCCTGTGAGAGTAAAATAACTAGGAAATGTAACACCCGTTACGGAAATCGCACGTCAACGCCGACGCGACGATCCGGGAAACTGCCAGGAGGCGGGTCGCCGGCCTCCCGATGGACTTTAAACACTGCTCGCTCCGTCCTTGGATTGGAGGGAGTCAGTTAGCAACGGCCTGAAAACCGCTAATCCACGCTCTGGTAGAACTCGCAGGGCGACCGCGGTGACGAGCGGTGGCTTTTAAACGAGTCCACGACCGGGGGAAGGCCTCAAAGGTCCCGTAGATTCGCAGAAATAAAGGGCAAGAACGAAAAAGTGCCGACGTCTGTTGGCGGAAGAAGGCGTCTCAATAGTCTCCAATCGAGCGGCTTTCAATCGTCTCTAAATCTCCACCGGTTAAGGAAAGGGACTACCACAAACCCAACCTCACCCAAGCACCTCCGAGGTAGGGCGATTTCTCCGAAAGCGCCACGTCCGCAGAGTCGCACCGCCGCAGATACGGATCGCTTGTAGATCGGTCCCTATCTAGAAGGTTCTCGGGCGGCCGCCGGGAGGCCAAAACCAACTGTCAGTGACGGTGTGAAAACCGAAGAAACCTGCCGTTTTGAAAACCACTGAGCACAGAAACTAAATGGATTATCGATCCGGCCTCAGCTTGTCGGTTTCCCCAACGAATTCTGATCAACTCTGCTGGGCCCCGGAGGCATTCGGACCTATCTGGAAGAAGGAAAAAACGATGGAGCTCATCCGGAAAGAAAACGGATCCGAGGATTCGGCAAAACCGCGGATTTCAAACCGGCAACTTTCCGTGGATTCCGGAACTTTGCTGAGATGAATGTCGATCGCCTAAGGAAAGGGACTGCCACATAGTGTTTAATCCAACGCAGCCACTGGCAAACGAATCGAGTCAGACCCCAACGACAACCCAATGTCTGTCGTGATTTTGCCGTTGCCTGGAGGAAGCCCGAAGGGTGGTTGTCTTGTCTTTCGTGGACCTGAACTTCGCCTTGGCAGATTTAGGCTTCACTGGCAGGCTTTGGTTTGTTGAGGGCGTAAGTGCGACGAAAATTGTTGGTTTTTGTTGGGCGTCAATGGCTCAAAAGTCAGTCAAAACGCACAAACACCCTGTAAACATTGAGTTTAGCCGGCTTAGCTCAGCGGCAGAGCAAC
>SYMJ01000241.1 GCA_005805505.1 Verrucomicrobiales bacterium
GACCCGGCGTTCCCCGGCCCCCCGGTGCTTCCGGATCACCGACCGCCCGGTGAGGGCACCGGGCCTACAACATGTCCGTTGCCAACCAATAGCCCACCGTGTAGGCCGGGTCCCAGGACCCGGCGTTCCCCGGCCCCCCGGTGCTTCCGGATCACCGACCGCCCGGTGAGGGCACCGGGGCCTACAACACGTCCAGACCGCCCGGTGAGGGCACCGGGCCTACAACAAGATTCATTTGCCGTTCGGCTTGAAACGATCGGGGTCTCGGGCCCGGGAAATCGCGGCATCGTAAGAAATTAGACACTTCGAATAGAGGTCGTAGAGACAGTTGTCCATCAGCACCGAACCATCCCGGCCGCCCAACTGCATAATCGTGTAAAGTTGATGCAATTGATTCTCGCGAATCACCGACCGAGCGGCCGCAGTCATCATCAAGAGTTCGTAAGCCAAGACTCGGCGAGTCCGATCGATGGCAGGCATCAGATCCTGGGCGATGACGCCCTGAAGAGAATTGGCCAACTGCAGCACAACCTGTTTCTGAGCGCTCCCCTCGAAGATCCCGACGATCCGCTCCAGCGCATGCATCGCGCTGGGGGCATGGAGCGTAGCCAGCACCAGATGCCCGGTTTCCGCTGCGGTGAGCGCGGTCTGGATCGTCTCATGGTCGCGCATCTCGCCGATGCAAATAATGTCGGGATCCTGCCTCAGGGCGTGGATGAGCGCATGGTTAAAGGAACGCACATCGGTCAGCACCTCCTGCTGCACCACGATGGCCCGACGGTTTTCATGAACCCGTTCGATGGGATCTTCAATGGTCAGGATCTTGCAGCGCCGCTCCCCATTGATGAGGTCGACCATGTAGTTCATGGTCGTGGTCTTGCCCGCTCCGGTGGGACCAGTGATCAGGATTAACCCGTTGGTCTTACGAGCCAGTTCATCGATGCGAGACGGAAGGCCAAGTTCCTCGCGAGTCGGAAAGAGCTTTCCACAGAACCGGCAACTCAGCTCGGTGACCCCATTGCGCCGGTAGAACGTGACCCGGATCCGACCGGCCACCGCGTGGCGGATGGAAATACACAGTTCCCAAAGCTGATCAAGCTTCTGCCGCTGCAAGTCGGTCAGGAGCGATTGGGCCATGACTTCGCAGTCCTCGGGCGACACGGCGTCTTCATCGGCCAGGAGGATCTCGCCGGTCACCCGAAAGGCGGGCGGAACTCCGACGATCACATGCAAATCGGAGGCACCCATCGACACGGCTTCGATGAGCAGTCGATCCATCCGGGAGTGGATGGCGTCGGCGATATGAGGGTTCATGATCTAAGAAATCGTCGAAAAACACCGGCGCACCGCTCCAGGAAGCCCGGGCGCTGAGAACGGCTCAAACCATCGCTCGCTGCCAGGGAATCGGGCTGGATTTGCCAAGCCTGAGTGAAGGAAACCCGGGCCTCGTCATGGAAACTCAGCAGAAGCTGGCAGTCTCCCGCCAGTAGCCATGGCGAAATCTCACCCGGGGCCAGACTGCAGGCGTCGCGGGCCGATTGCAGCGCCTTGGCGAACTGGCCGTGGAATCGGCGGATCCGCCCGATCAACCAGAGGCAGGTCCAGTCGGACGGAAGAATACTGCGGGCCCGTTCGAAGCAATGGTCAGCCTGTTTTTCGCGGCGCGACAAGAACACATCGCCCCGAGCCAGCCAGACATAGGCCGAATCACCCCGCTCCTCAATGCTGGCATCGGAGAAGGCGATGGCATTGTCGTGGTCCCCCAAGCGCCCGAGAGCGACGGCCTTCGCGGCCAACAACTCCGGCGCCTGCGGGAATCGCTCCAGAGCCTTGTCGGCCCACAACCGGGCTTCACGGAATTCGCCCAACTCAATCAAAGACCGCACCTGCCCCGCCCAGGCCGGAATGCTCGTCGGATTGTGCTCGAGCACGCGGGCGAAAAGCCGCAGGGCCAATTCGAAGTCACCCAGGCAGAATGCGCGCGCGGCCTCCGACGACCAGTGTGTCTCTCCGGCCGCCGGCCGCAGAGACTGCTGCCCGGAAGAGTCCGGACCTGTTTCAAATTCCAGTTTCCCAAAGCGGCTCATGGCTGTGTTTGATCGTGGAAAAACCATCGGCCATAGACCCGACCTAGGAAATCGGAATGTCGCACCGCCGACATGCGGTGGAAGGCCTCTGCGAAGGGTGCCTCGGCATTGCGGCGGACTCCGCCGACCATAACGCCCTGCCGTGGCACCCGCACCGTGGGCCAAACAAACCACTGTCCGGGTTCCACCACTTGCTCGCCCTCCATCGGCATGCCCTCCAGGCGCGGCACCTCACGACCGTTGACTCGCACCAACTTCGGCGTGAAGACGATCCGGTCGCCCGGAAGCCCAAACACCCTGCCGAAAGTTGGGCCCGGCGCGAAAACCCAGGCAATCTCCTCCTGAGGTTGGATGCGGAACCCCTCTTGATGGAATGCGATCAAATCCCCGCGCTCCACTTTGGAGACCCGGACCCGAGGGTTGAACACCGCAGCCATGGTTTGATCCTCAGTGGTGATTCGCAAGGGGGTGGCCACGCGAAGCCGGAACTGATCGAAGCCCGGCAGGTAGACCAACCAGTAATAAATCGCCCAGCACACCAGCGGCAGCAGGATCCGCTCGGCGAGGCTGGCCGGGTGGCCCTGGTTCGCTTCATGCTGACGCAGCATCAGGAAGGCCAGTCCGCTGGAATGGCAGGAAGCCATGCCTCCCAAAAACCATCCCATGGTCGGATTGCACAGCAGGATCACGGTGGCCACCGCGCTCAGCCACCAACCCACCAAGAAGACCCGGCCCAAGGTCCGCTGACCCAACAGCGCATAACCTCGGCCCGGAATGAGGGCTGCCAAGAACCACTGGAATCCCGTCACCAACCTCATCCATTGGCCTAGCGGGCTACTCCTCCACATCCGCCGGAGCGCCAGCCCGAGACGATCGATCGACTGGCCCAGTCGCGGGGAGATCCACCGACGCCCAGCGCGCGGCGGGTAATAGCTTGAGGTCTCGGAATCCATCCGCCGAAGAAGTTGGGAACCTCAGTGCTGCTGCTTGTTGTGCAAGGTCACATCCTCCTCCGGTTCATAATATCCAGAGGTGTGCCGCAATTCTTGGGTTTTTCCGATCATCTGCTCGAAGAACCGGAGGACCTCGACACAGCCTTTGCCTTGGAACCCTTCGACATGAATTTCGACCTCTCCGGTGGGGCCTATGGTGATTTCGTATTCGCGCGCTTTCATGGGGCTGTTGGTCGGTTGGAATCTACTGGGGGGATGACTGCGTCAGGACCGCACCTTAATTCTGCCAATGTCGGACCCGGAGACGGATAGACTGATTCTGTTCTACGGTCTCCTCGACCAAATCCATCCCCTTGCCCGCCATCTCGGATTTGAGCTTCGCCAACACATAGTGCTGAACCGTCCGACCGGCGATCTCGTCGCCAATGGCACGCAGCTGCACCTCGGAGAGTCCCTCTCCGGTGACACACACCGAATCACGCCCGCGGGCATCACGGCTGAACTCGACATTCACCCCGTCGCGAGCCAACTGGATCCGCTGATCCCGACCCAACGTGCCCGTCACGGCCGAACAGTTCGGCACATCGAGGGTCACTGTGTTTGAGCCGGTACGGAGGTCCTGGTTCAGGCCTTGTTGGGCGACCTCTCGGGCCACGCTGAAACCCATCGACACCGCCGCCGAGGCGACTGCGGCGCTAATGGCAGGCCAAGAACTAACGACGATGGGGGCGATGATGGCGACGGCACTCATAGTTTTTTGGGGGATGTCAGGACGTTATGTGGTTGGACCGGGCTCGCTTAGATTCGTCACGCAGGATCGATCCAATGATCAGAACTCCATCTTTCTCGGCAAATGTTCCCCCAGACCCGCGTTGCGGGGAGTGCTGGCATTGCGCGCCCGACCCTCGGCCCAACTGCGAAGCCGGTTGATTTGCTCATCCATGGTGCGGGCCAGCGGGACGGTTTGACGGATGGAATTCAGGACATGCTCGGTCGTCAGATCTCCCCCATCGTAGAAGGCCTCGTACAAAGCGCTGTTGATGGCTTCTTCAATCTCGGCACCACTGAAGTCGGTTGAGGCTGCCGCCAAGACGGGTAAATCAAAGTTTTCGGGAAACCGACCCCGCCGCCCGATGTGTACTTTAAAGATATCGGCGCGCTCGGGTTCTGCTGGAAGATCCACGAAGAAGATCTCGTCGAGGCGGCCTTTGCGGAGCAACTCCGCCGGTAAGTGCGAGATGTCATTGGCCGTGGCGACGACGAACACCGGCGCATTCTTCTCGCTCAACCAAGTGAGGAAAGTACCAAAGACGCGGGCGGCCGTGCCCCCATCACTCGAACCACTCCCCTGGGAACCGGAAAAGGCCTTGTCGATTTCGTCTACCCACAAGATCGCCGGGGCAACTGACTCAGCGACCGCGATGGCGCGGCGCACGTTCTCTTCCGACGAGCCCACCAGGCTTCCAAACATCCGCCCCATGTCGAAGCGCAGCAACGGCAACTGCCACTGGCTCGAGATGGCCTTAGCGCAAAGGCTTTTGCCGCACCCCTGCACGCCCAGCAGCAGCACTCCCTTGGGGAACGGTAAACCAAAGATCCGCGCTTCCGGCGAGAAGGCCGATGACCGTTTAACCAGCCAGTCCTTGAGAATGGTCAGGCCACCCACGCTGCTGAAGTTCTCGGTGGTGGCGTAATACTCCAGCAGGCCGCTCTTGCGGATAATTTGCTGCTTCTCGGCGAACACCTCGTTGACGTCGTCTCCGCAGAGGCGCGCGTCCTTAACGATGATCTTGGCGAATACGTTCTCAGCCTCGCCGAGCGTCAAACCCAGGGCCGCTTGCAGCAACCGATCACGACCCGCCGCGTCGAGATTAATGACCACTTCCTTGATAGAGCGCACATCCTCCAGAATTCGATCCAGCAACGCACCCAGGTCTTCCTTAGTGGGCAATGGGAAACTCAAGACGGTAATTTCCTTGTCCAATTCCGCGGGAATCTCCAGCAGTGGCGACACTAGGATGACCGTCTTGAAACTGTTCTTCAGGTTCAGCGCGATATCCTTGAGCTTACGGATGACGGCGAAATTGGACTTCGCTAGGAACGGATGAAAATCCTTGAAGAGGAAAATCGCCGGTTCCACCTGTTCGAGCACCTGATCCAGAGCGGCCAGCGGGTCTTTGGTGGCACCCGAGCGCCCCTTCTGACTTTGGATATTCGTGCCCGCCGCTATGATGCCCGTGGAATAAGACCACTCGAAGGCCTTCTTGCCCCGGCGGGCGGCGATGTCCATCACCACAGGGATCACGCGCAGCTCCTCGCTGGTCTGGATATAGATCAGCGGATACCGAGCTCGGATGAGCACCTCGAGTTCAGAGGCAAACGTGTTGGAGGTCATGGAGAAGTCGATTCAGTGGAGGGGGAGGCGTCGCTCGAATCCAGCGCGGTCTGAAGAAAAAACGCCAGTTCCGGAGTCAAGTTGTGGGCAAGGATGCGCCCGTCGGTCAGCAGCATTAGCTCCGAAATCACCGGAACCAACTCAGGGCCTGGAACAGAAATAGTGGACCCGGATGGTTCCGGCCCCGCGGTCAGTCCACAGGGCTCGGTTTCATTTGATCCTTCAGAGAGCGGCGTCATGCAGTGAGTCTTTCAGTCAATGAACCGCAGTCCGGCCTCCATCCCAATACGGGTGGCCTCCTGGGCCTCACTCAACCGGCCGGGTGCCTTCAGTTCCGCATGACGGCTGCTGAACCAACCCGGCCAGAAGCCGGTCCTCAAGCTCACCTCCACCTGGGGCAGGTGCTCGGCCATCCACGCCGCAGCCGGGCGCCAGCAGCATTCGAGGTGCCCCGGCAAAAGGAGGTGCCGCACAATCAGGCGGGTCTGCCCCGCCGCCCAGAGCAGGTTGTCCTGGACGGTCGAGCAGTAACCCTCCACGCGGGCGATGCGACGAGCGCAATCGTCGTTGCCAAACTTGAGGTCTGCCACCCAACTATCGAAGATCCCATCCAACAGGGCATTGGACACCGAAGTGCCATGGGCGTTGGTTTTCCACACCACAGGCAATCCGTCCGGCAGGGCCGCCACGAGTTCCAAGGCCGAAGCCAAATGAATCGTCGGCTCGCCCCCGAGGATCATCAGGCTGCGCACCGCACCGGATTCCCAAGCCCGACCGATGCGGCTCAGCAGAGCCTCCCGCTCGAGCCCTTCGGGAACGGAACCCGCCGACGCATCCCAACTCTCGCGACCGGTGTTGCAGAAATCGCACCGGAGATCGCACCCGCTGAAGGCCACCGCAAAGACCGGACACAAATCAGATTCATCCCCCACTTCGATCTGGGCACTGAAAATACGCCCCACGGGACCGGCATGACAGGGGCCTCTTTGGCCGGCCAGACGATCCACCCCGCAGCGATGCGCGCACCAATGACAATGACGCAATTGTTCGCGTGCGATGGCGGCCCGTTGGGATGCCAACCCAGCGCGCGAACCCGTCTCCGAGTGCCCGGGTCCAACACATCGAATCGGGTTCCGGCCGCGGCTCGGGCTCGCAACATAAAACCCCTCTCGCAAACCCGGTTTCTGGACCGAAGACAGGCTCAAAAGAGTTGCCTCCACCAGGGTTTTAAGTCGGCACCGATCGGCGGAGCGCCACCCGCCGGATTCGCGAGGCTCGCTGTCACGCGCGCTCGCAAATCTTCCGGAACCGGCGTCTGGGACCGGTCCCAGGCGATCAGCGCCTCAGGAGTCTCGAAGTCGACCGGCGTCCGACCCTCCGTGTGCTGAGTGGACGCACTTTCCAAGTTCGCCTGAGTGACTGTTTGAAGTCGTTGGGACGGGGTGCTCATGGGGGAATTGGCAAAAATAGGGGTTTAGCCGGTCTTGACGAATGCAGCCGAGAAGGCTCGGCGGGCTCGGTGCAGTTTACCACGGACGGCATCGGAACTCTGTTGGGTAATCTCGCCGACCTGTTCGTAGCTCAGATCTTGATCAGCGACCAAGAGCAGCAGGCACCGGTACTCCTCCGGCAGGCAGTCTAAGGCGTTTTGAATTCGTTGACCCAGTTCCTTGGTCTCGAGGGCACGGAGAGGGTCCCCAGCCGTGGAAGGCTGAGACTCCAAGAGCGAGGTGTCGTCGGTGAGGTGGATATTTCGCGCAGACCATCGCTGCCGCAAGTTGGTGCAATGGTGGAGGGTGATCCGGTAGAGCCAGGTCCGGATCTCGGAGTCACCCCGGAAAGATCCAAAATTCCGGAAGGCCTTCACGAACACGTCATGGGCGGCGTCTTGCGCCTGCGCCGCATCCCCCAGAAACCGCAACGCCAAATAATACACCGGCTGCGCATGGGCTGCGTAAACCGCCTCGAAATCGGCCGACAACCCTCTGTGTTCACCCACACCGCCCCCGACTTCAGGATCCTTCCCCTGCTCTACGCAGGCGATCTCCTTGGGTTCGGGCGCGATCATCACCTCCTTTGGACAAGGCCACCGCCCAAGTGTCACGCAGGAAAAAATTCCATCGAATCACTTCGGGTGCGCCCTCAACCGCGAAACCTCGTCGGAGTTGTGCCCGGCGATCCATTCCTCCCCAATCCTTCCCTCCAAGACGTTTGATGCCTAGGGTTCGCGCCTGTGTTTCGGCCGTGCATTGATTTGCGCAATGGGAAGGTGGTCCAGATCGTGGGGGGAACCCTCGACGATGCGGGCACCTCGACGCTCACTCGCTTCCAGTCGGAGCACCCGCCCTCCTGGTATGCGGAACTCTACCGGAAGGACGGCCTCACCGGCGGGCATGTCATCGCCTTGGGTCCGGGCAACGAGTCCGCCGCACGCGATGCCCTCGGCGCGTGGCCCGGCGGCCTGCAGTATGGCGGTGGCGTGAACCTCGACAACGCGTCGACCTGGCTGGAGGCCGGGGCCTCTCAGGTGATCGTCACCTCGTGGGTTTTCCGCGACGGACTCCTCGACCGCCAGCGCCTGGCCGACCTGGTTGACCGCGTGGGCAAGGAACGTCTGGTGCTCGACCTGAGCTGCCGCAAGCGCGACGGCCGCTATTGGGTGGTGACCGACCGGTGGCAGCGATTCACCTCGCTGGAGGTCAACGAGGCGGTCTGCCACGACCTAGCCCAATCGTGTTCCGAGTTTCTCATCCATGCCGTCGATGTCGAAGGCCTGTGTCAGGGCATCGACCTTGGATTGGTCGAATCGCTCGCCCGTTGGTGCCCCATCCCGGCGACGTATGCCGGTGGGGCCAAGTCGATGGACGACCTTAAAACGGTGGAACACGCAGGCGGCGGCCGGATTCACCTGACCATTGGATCCGCCTTAGACATCTTTGGCGGCTCCGGCGTGCGCTACACCGACTGCGTCGAGTTCAACAAATCCAGCACCCACCCACACTAATCTCCATGATCCCAAAACATGTTCGCCTTTTCATCAAGCCCGGTTGTCCCTGGTGCGACGAAGCCATCGAGTGGCTCGACGCCCGCAAGATCGGCTATGAAACGCTCGATGTGATCCGCGACGCGGCCGCCCGGGCGGAGATGCGCGAATTGACCGACCAGACCAAAGCTCCCTCCATTGAGCTGGATGGCCATGTGCTGGCCGACTTCGGGGCCGATGAGCTGGAAGCGTGGATGGCTCAGTTGGGCTACGCGGTGTAATCAGGCTCACGACGCGGAGGCGCCGCAGTGAGGCACGTCTCTTGGCCTATCCACGAACCACTCCGCTCACGGATTGGCCGCACCCGGCGATCCACCGATCCGAGTAGAGACCCTCCAGTCTCCGGGTTGATCGGAGTAAGCCTGAACGCTCCGAAGTTGCAGAGTGTACCCGCGGCCATCGGCTTCGACTGGCCAAGGGGCGGAATCGTCGTAGGCGAGCTTAAGCACCAGCGTGCCGTCAGCCGCGTGGATTCGCAGCGTGTCGCCGCCATTACCCAAGCCAAACCCAAACTCGCCCAGCGGCTTGGGCCCGAGCGGAAACGTCCGCTGAAACCGGAGACTGTCCTGACAGAACACGGCGTATCCGCCGGCAGGAATCACTCCACTAGAAACCACACTCACGTGAGTATCGGTGACATCGCGCAGAAGCCATCCGGTGAGATCCACGGCCTCGGTCCCCGGATTGTGCAACTCAAACCAATCGCCCGAATCGGCGGCGGCCGACGGATTGTATTGAATCTCACTCAAGATCAACGGAGGCCGAGCCGGAGCCACCGGAGAATAGGCCTCCAGACGCACGGTCAGCGTGTTGGTTCCTGTTGAGGGATTAAATTGCCAGCGCGGCCCCGTCACATCGACGCCCCAACCGCTCCAACCGACGACACGAAATCCCGGTGCGGGAATTACCGTGGCCACCACGGGCGCGTCCCGAAAAAAGGTTCCCACCCAGGGAGGCGGCGCGGCCACCGAGCGATTCAACCTCACCTGCCCCGCCCCGGCCGGCGAAACGACCGCCTGCAGTTGCGCCAACCCCTGCTTCAAGCCGAAGTGATCGAGGCAATCTTGCCGGAGCTTGGCGGGGCGTCGGCGAGCGAAGTCGCTCAAGGAATCGAGGTTCTTTTCCCAGGTCGCTGCCGTGAAGGGTTCGTACTCCAATTGGTAAGGCTTGCCGTAACCGCGCTTCTGCAACTCGGCGAAGCTCCAGCGTTGGAGATGCCGCGGAATTTCGGGCCGGATCACCGCGGCCATGGAACGGATCGTCGCCTCCACCCGCTCTTCACGAAAAGGCCCGTTCAGAAAGTCCGCACAGCGCTGGATAAAGCGGGTCCGCACCCCGGGGTTGGTCAGCAACCGGCGGAGCATCAAGGTGCGCCCACCTTCATTAGGCCAACCGGTGCCTGAGCCGGTGCTGGCAGTCGAGAAGGCAAAGATATTGTCATAGTTCCCGTAATCGCGGGCCATGGCCGGCACGTAGACCTCGGGCCTCCACAAATTGAAGCCGTAGTCCTGATCGTAGACGATCCATCGGAACCGCCCGTTCGGAACCCGGGGGCGCCAGCACTTGATGTTGCCGATGTCGAAGTTCTGGAAGTAGACCAGCGAGGCTTGGTAATCGAGGAAGTTGTCCAAATCGAGGTACCGGTCGAGGAGCGTTTGGAGATTAGTTTGGATCGTCAGGTCCTTCGAGGACACGAACGAGCGCATCGCCGTGTAAGTCTGGCTGTCACCGGCAATCACCGCGCCGTAGCCCTCGATCAGGTCGAGCCCACCGCGGGGCACCTCATGGTTCCCGATGATGTGATGCTCATTCAGCTTCTCTCGCAGGTTGTGAATCCCCCAGTAGTCGCCATTGAGGTACACCACGGTTGGCCGGTAGGCCTGGGTGTCGAGGCCGGTGTCCGCGATCAGGCGCTCCATCATCGCGTCGCGCATGAGCGTGAACTGGCCGTTCACGAAGTAACTGCCATACGAAGTCACCGGCCCGAATTGGGTGATGGGCGACCGCACCGCCGTCTGGTGGGTGCTCTGGTTGTCGTTGCCGGAATTGCGCAGCACCAAAGCCTCGAACTGCTCCATCGGTCGGTCCGGAAAGAAGCGGTACGCCAAGTTGCCATCCCCGTACTTGGCCCGTGCCGAAAGCGCGTAGGACTTCTGCGGATAACCCCGCGAACCCCATCCGCCATACACCGACATCCCCACCTTTTGACGAACCTTGGACTGGCGGTCGGTGTCGAAGAATTCGAAACCCACCTCGATCTCCCGATCCTTCCAGGCGTTGGACCCCGAGTACGGATAACTCTGGAGCACCTGCCCGCTGGTGCTGAGCACACCCGTGCCCATGCCAATGAGATAGCCGTTCTTGAAGTCGAAGTTCGAGGCCGCCGCCGCCAGCGAGATAACGGGCAGATCGTGGGAAACCCCGAAAAAATAACTTCGCAGCGACTCCGCACTGGAACGCGCCTCCAAATAAGCCTTAGCCCGAACCACCTGAGAGCGTTGGATGCGCAGCGGACCTGTCCACGTCGGCGAGACAACCGTGACGGGGTCGCCATTGGTCGTGTAGCGGATCAGGGCATTGGTCGGTGAGGCTTGCAAATTGAGCACCACCTCGGCCCCCGCAGCGTAGAAACCCGAATCTACCGAGAACACGGGCGGCGGCACCGGAGGCCCCAGCGAAACAACCCCATTGGCAGCACCGGGTGTCGCCTGCGACTTGGAATACACCGTCCACTCCCCAGCTTCTGGATTGGGAGGTCGGCCCAGCGACTCATTGGGGCCCAATCGAGGCACCACCACCTGGTCCACGACCCGCCCCTCGGCATCGCTCAACGTCAGGGTCTCGCCGGCGGCATCGAGGCGGAAATCGGTGTGCAATTCGTTGCCGGGGCCGATGCGATCGAGATCTGAAGCATAGACCACGAGGGATTGCCCGGGCTGGATCCACCGCTCTGGGAATCGCCATCGCCCCGGCTTCAGCGGGTCCTCTGAGAGGGCGAATCTCGCCAGCGCAATGGCTCGGTCCTGCGGATTGGAAATCTCAATCCAATCCCAGAAGGCCCCAGCGGCATCGGGAAACACCGCGGCGTTGTCGCTCATCACCTCGGTGATCTGAAGCAACCCGGCGGCAGAACCTTCGGTCAGGATGCGGTAGAAGAGGAGCGTTGTTCCGGCAGGTTCAGGAATGCGCACCTGGAAGCGACCCAGTGCCGACTCGTTCACCGTGGCCGTGGAGTCCAACGACCACACCATCGGGGTTTGCCACCCGGCGGCGACTTGCACCCGATAGTCCTTCGGGTCATCGGAATTGGCCGTGAACTCGAAAACGAACCCTTTGCCAGCGGAACTCTGAATCGACTCGCGCAGGATGAGCGGCGCGAGGGGCTGCGCCAGTAACCACACGGGAAACACAGCGGACAGCAAAGCCACCCACCAGTGCTTCCCGTGTGAGAAAATTTTCACAACCGGCTCTCCAGTTTTCGGGCGCGGCGAATCCACACTGCATTGCGAGATTTCTCGAAGGCCGGGGAATGGTTCTGGTCGGCCAGCACTTCATCGATCTCGGCTTGGGCCTCATCGACCATCCCTCGCGAGGCGAGCAACTCGGCATACTGGACGCGGGCCCTGGGATAGCTGTTGTTTTCGAGCACGCGCTTCCAATTCAGGAGAGCGGCGTCCACTTCGCCGAGGGCCGTCTGGGTCTCAGCCAAGGCCATGAGTGTGTAGCCAAAATCGTGTCGCGGGTCGGACTTCAGAATCTTCTCCAAGAGGGGCTTGGCCTCGGCGGCTTTGCCTTGTCGTAGGAGGCACTGCCCCAAATGGCTAACGGTGTCGTCATCCTCCGGATCCCGCTCCAAAGCCCGCCGGTAGGAGGCCTCTGCCTTGGTCAGTTTGCCCTGCGAAAAATAAAGATCGGCTAAATCTGAATGATCGCGGGCCTTGTCGAGGTGATGAATGCGGCTCTCCAGTTCCTTAATCCGGCGGCGATCGGCCGCACCCGGCAATTCGAAGCCTCGGAGTCCCATTCCGCCGCTGGCTGATGCCTGCGCCCGATACACCATGAAGTAATAAAACACCGCGCTGAAGACGCTGAAGAAGAGGATACACGCCGCCCAGATCCACTCTTCGCGGCGCAAGGCATCCACCATCATCCAAAGCTGAAAAGCAGCCCCGATCAGCAGGAGAGGGTTCTCCAGGGACAACTGCATCAAATCGTTAATCAAGCCGATCATCGCCTTAAGACTAAGCCGGAACGATTCCGTTGGGAAGAAAGGGACCGCGCCGCGGATTCTTTCGCAAGACGAGGCGAGAGCGAAGGCACGGGCCATACTGAGGTTTGCGCTTAAGGCCCGTAACGAGCGAACAACGACGCTCTTGCAGAAGGAGACGCAGCCAGCACAACCGATTTAATGGAATTGTTCCCGCTAATCCCTACTCCAAAAAAATAAAATACTCGGAATGAAAACCCAGGCGCTCTGGTAGCGAAGGCGTCGGGGCCATCCCGGTCCTGTTCCAGTCGTCCGGCGATTTTCCCGCCGCTGTAATCCATTGAGATCGAGTCCAGTTTTACCGTTTCATGCCTCTCATGACATCCGCCACCGTGCGCATTCCGGGGACGACCGCCAATTTGGGCTCGGGCTTCGATACTCTGGGACTGGCCGTCGCGCTCTACAACCGGGCCACGGTCCGCCGCCGGGACGACCGACGTGTCGAGATCACTTCCCCCATCGCCGAGGATGCGCGGGCCGGAGCCCTCGCCATGCTGGAGGAGGCCGCTGCTGCGTTCTTCAAAAAGACTCGCTCCCAACGCTTCGGAGTGGATCTTCACCTGGCCGGCGACGTGCCGATCGCGCGGGGGCTCGGATCTAGCGTCACCGCCCGACTCGGCTGCGTGGCCGGACTCAACGCCCTAGCAGGCAGCCCGCTAGATCGACAAGGATTGCTAGAAGTCGTGGCGGCTCTGGAAGGCCATCCCGACAACGCGGCTCCGGCGGTCTTTGGTGGATTCACGGCCGCAGGATTTGTCGGTTCTGAGGTCCGATGCATTCGGGTACCACTCCCGAGTCGGATCCGCTTGGTGACCCTGATTCCGCACTTCGAGGTCAGCACGCCGGAGGCTCGGAAGCGAGTGCCGCAGACCTTTTCCAAGGCCGATACGATTCATATTCTCAACCGAGCTTCCCTGGTCACCGCCGCATTCGCCACGGGCCGACTGGAGAGCCTTCGAGGCTGCTTCGATGACCGCATCCACCAACCCTATCGGGCTGCGCTCATTCCAGGCATGGACGCCATTCTGGCGGCCGGCGTGAAAGCCGGAGCCATCGGTGGCTGGCTCAGCGGCAGCGGCTCCACCTTGATGTGCTTGGCCTTGGACAACCCCGAAGCCATCGCAGCGGCCATGCAGCGAAAAATGCCCAAGGCCGCCGTCCACATTCTCAAGCCCGACAACGCGGGCCTGAAGGTGAGCCTCAAAAAAGGCTGAATTTTCAGCCCGTCCAAGGAGCCGATCTGAAACTCAGATTTGCTCGAAGTAGCGCTGCTTTTCCCAGTCGGTCACCGCGTTGCTAAAAGCCTGATGTTCGAGGCGGGCGTGGTGCACTGAAAAGTCGACAACCCCGTCGCCGAAGGCCTCGCGGGCCAGGCGCGACCCGTTGAAGAGGTCGGCAGCCTCGATCAGACTCGAGGGCAGGCGCGGCAACTTCGGATCGATATAGGCATTGCCGGAATACGGCTCACCGCAGTCGAGCCCCTCATCGATGCCCGCCAACCCCGCCGCAATCATGGCCGCAAAAGCCAGGTATGGATTGGCATCAGCCCCGGGCATGCGGTTCTCCGGGCGGTAACCATTACCCTGCCCCACCACGCGGAACCCGGTGGTCCGGTTGTCCTGGGCCCAAGCCATGCGGGTCGGAGCCCAGCTCCCGGCCTGATAGCGTTTGTAGCTGTTAATCGTCGGACCGTAGAACAGGCACAACTCAGGAGAATATTTCAGCAACCCGCCCAAGAATTGCCGGAACATCGTGGAACCCGTCTTGGCCTTCGGATCCCAGAACAAGTTGCGGCCGGCCTTCCACAGGCTCATGTGAATATGACAGGAGTTCCCCGCCTCGGTCGGTGCCACCTTGGCCATAAAGCTCACCGACTTGCCGTGCTGTCCGGCGATCTCTTTGACCCCCTGCTTAAAGACGACATGTCGATCGGCCATCTCCATGGCCTCGCCGTAGGTGAAATTAATCTCATGCTGACCCCGGCTCCACTCGCCCTTGCTGCTCTCGATCGGCACACCCGCGGCCGTGAGTCCGTTGCGGATGGCCCGCATCAGCGGCTCATCGCGGCCGGGCTGCATCAAGTGGTAATCGATGCGGTAATCGCTCGAAGGTTTGAGATTCCGATAACCGGCTTCGAAGGCAGCACCGTAAGTCTGCTCATAGAGATAAAACTCCAACTCGCTGGCGCAGAAGCAGGTGAGCCCGCGTTCCTTGAGCCGATCCAACTGGCGGCGCAACACCGAGCGCGGAGCTTCGGCCACCGGCGACCCGTTGGCGTGGCGGAAGTCGCAAAGGACCAACGCCGAACCCGGAAGCCAGGGCATCAGCCGGAACGTGGCCGTATCGGGCAGCATCTCAAAATCACCGAAACCCGAATCCCAATTGGCGACGGCAAACCCATCCAGCGGATCCATGTCGAGGTTGACCGTGAGCAAGTAGCTACAGCCATGGGTCCCATGGGACACCACTGACTCCAGAAAATGGCCTGCATGGAAACGCTTGCCCACGAGTCGGCCAAACGGATCGGGGATGGCCACGAGGACCGTGTCGACGGCACCCGACTTAACCTGGGCCTTGAGCTGTTGGAGAGTCATACTGAGATGGAGTGGGAAGAGATGCTGGTTATTCGGCCACGTACACGTTCTTAACCTCTGAGTAGCCTTCCATCGCAGCCATGCCGAGGTCGCGGCCCAGCCCGCTCTGCTTGAAGCCTCCGAACGGAGCCTCCACATGAACGCTGCTGTGACTGTTGATAGAGAGCACGCCACTCTGAATCGCTCGGGTCACCCGAAATGCGCGAGAGAGATTGTTTGTCCAGACCGAGCCGCTCAGGCCATACGGCGATGCGTTCACGTCGCGCAGCATTGCCGCCTCGTCATCAAACGGAACCACCGCTGCAACCGGGCCGAAAATCTCCTCGCGCCAGCAGCGGTCTTCGGGAGCGACACCCGTGAGGATCGTGGGCTCCAGATAGAAGCCCGCCGAGGGCAAGCGCCCTCCCCCGCACACCACCGTGCTGCCGCACCGTCGCGCGTCTGCAAGATAGTCTTCGACCACCTGCCGCTGCGCGGAGGAGACCAAAGGGCCCAGTTGGGTTGCCTCATTCAAAGGATCGCCCACGATGAGCTTGCGGGTGGCCGCCGCGAATCGTTCCACGAATTGTTCGTACACCGGGCGTTCGACATAGACCCGGCTTCGGGCGCAGCAGTCTTGGCCCGTGTTAGCGAAGACGGACATCGGTGCGGCATCGGCCGCCTTCTCCCAGTCGGCATCAGCGAAGATAATGTTGGGTGATTTACCCCCCAATTCGAGCGAGATCCGAGTCAGGTTCCGCGCGGCCAGCTCCATGATCCGGCGCCCCACCTCGGTGGAACCGGTGAAGGACACCTTACGGACCAGCGGGTGAGTCACCAACGCGTCACCCAGAGTTCCGCCAGGACCGGTGATTACCTGCAGAACGCCCGCGGGCAGTCCGGCCGCGTGGGCCAGTTCTCCCAATTTCAGCGCGGTGAGCGGCGAAATGGAGGCTGGTTTCAGCAACACGGCATTCCCGGCGGCCAGCGCCGGAGCTACCTTCCAGCAGGCGATGGCAAAGGGGAAATTCCACGGCACGATGGCTGAGATGACTCCCAGCGGTTGGCGCAGTGTGAAGTCGAGGCCTCCGCGGGCGACCGGAATGGTCTGACCGTAGAACCGGCTAATGCCTCCCGCGTAATATTCAAAAACCCGCGCCCCCAGAGCGACTTCATCTCGTGCATCGGCCAGTGGCTTGCCCACCTGCAGAACCTCTAGCCGAGCCAACTCCTCGGCATTTTCTCGGATCACAGCGGCGATCTTAAAAAGCACCGAGGCTCGCTTGCCCGGGGCCAAATCACGCCAACCACTCTCAAACGCCTGGTGGGCAGAGATCGCGGCTGCATCGACTTCCTTCACCGTGGCGGCATCGATTTCCGCGAATACTTCGGCCGTGGCAGGATTAATCAATCGCGTCTTCGGAGTGCCGTCGACCCCGATGTAGCGGCCGTCCAGAAACAATTGGTGAGGAATCATGGGAGGAGTTGAGGAAAAGGATTGGGGAAGCAGGTATGGAGCGTCGTTTGTCAGAGAACTTCGAGGTACAGAGCTCGCAAGTCTTCGATAGTGACTGGCACGGCATTGGTCCGGTGGCAGGGGTCTTCCCAGGCCTGGGCCACCAGTGCGTCGAGATGCTCGGGGCGCACCCCGTGCTGCGAGAGCTTCTTATTCAAGCCCAACCCCGCCAAGAAGGACTCCACGAAGGCGATCGTAACTTGGTCTACTTCGACGTCGGAGAGTTTGACTACCTCCAGCCCAGCGGCCTGTCCCACACGTCGGTATATCCCCGGACGGCGCGCACTACAGAAACGCATGCTGGCCACCAAGCACAGGGCGTTGGCCAATCCATGGTGCATTCCGCAGATGGAAGACAGCGGGTGCGCCAATGAGTGGACCACTCCCAGATCCTTCTGAAAAGCCACAGCGCCCATGGCTGCCGCCACGAGCATATGGCCGCGGGCTTCCAGGTCCTTGCCATCGCGATACGCCTTGGGAAGCGCTTCAAAGATCAACCGAACCCCCTCGAGAGCAATGCCATCGCACATCGGATGGAAAGACGGACAGGTGAAGCTTTCGATGCAGTGGGTCAGTGCATCGGCCCCGGTCGCAGCGGTCAGGTGAGGCGGCAATCCCACCGTCAGCGCTGGGTCCAGGATCACCAGTTTGGCCAACATTTCAGGATTGAAGAGCACCGCCTTACGGTGAGTGGAATCGAGGGTGATCACTGAGCTGCGCCCCACCTCACTACCAGTGCCCGCGGTGGTGGGGATGGCCACCAACGGCAGCAGGCCACTCCAGTCGGACTCCTCGTAGAACTTCGAGAGATCGTAGCCGGGGCGAAGCGCCAACAGACGCGCGGCCTTACCGGCATCCAAGGGGCTTCCACCGCCAATGGCGATCACCCCGTCGCACTGATGATCCCTCAGAGCGGCGGCCGCCTGACGCACATCTTCCTCGACCGGATTGGGATGAACCCCATCAAAGACGAACCACGTCTTGCCTTGATTATCGGCACCCATTACCGCAGCGAGCTGGGCGAAAGCATCGGTCTTCACCAGTCCCCCATCGGTGACCACGAGCGGACGGTGCACACCCAGTTTAACTAGGGCAGCCGGCAATTCAGCCAGCGCGCCAGCGCCGTAGAGAGTTCGAGTCGGGAAAGAAAAGGCAGTCAGGCTCATGTTGTTTAGGTCGAAGGAGATTGTTGCAATCGGGTCATTGGGCCAAGGGTCATCCCTGAACGAAATGGTGCAGAAAATTGTGCAAAATTTTCTGTCCCCAGGGTGTCGACTGCAAGTTGTCCAACACCTCGTCTAGATTAAAACGAACACGCGGGCGCCACAACTCGCGTCGTGGATTCCAAATTAAGCGAAGTATTTCAGGATCCGTCTCTGGGTGGAACTGGACCCCATGGAGCAGTTGCGTGGAGTCTTGAATTCCCTGAATTGGTGCAAAGGTGCCGGCCACCGTATGGGTCACCCCACTTGGAAGATCGGACACCACATCGGAATGGCTCGAGAGCACATCAAAGCTGTCTGGAATTTTATCAAACAACTTCGACATTCGACCAGCTGGAGTGAGTGTCACCGGAGTATTTCCCAGCTCCAGGCCTTGCGGATCTGGCGCCACCTTCGCTCCCAAAACTCGGGCCATGAGTTGGTGGCCATAGCACACCCCAAGAACCGGCACCCCGGAATCTCGGCATCGAAGAATCCACTCGCCCAACTGCACGTTGACCGGGTCGTCATTCCAAGCATCTCGGGGCGAGCCACTGAGAATGACCCCGTCCCATTCCGCCGGCGAATGCAACGGATTGATGTCCGATTCGACACCGACCCTGCACCACTCCACCGGCATAGATTTGGGAGTCCACCGGGTAAACCAACCGCAGACATCCCGACGGAGATCCGGCTCCAAACCCGGCGGCCAAATCACCGAATCCACCAACAACACCCGTCTAGTGCGCATTGCCATTGTCTTCCAACAGGAAACGGCACCCGGTCAACCCATTGCCAGAGGATTCTCGCGACAAGCCAAACTAGACACTTTTGAAACCCTGAGCACCGACATTACTACTGAAGACTTCCTCATCCTAAACAGTCCTAAACAGCCAGTCCCAATCAGCGATTCATCGAGAAACTTACCCGAGCGCATCGACCCGTAGATCTCGAAGCGTCGACAGATCTGACCAAGGTGCACCACGGATAGGACGCGCCCCGTCTCGGCGTTTAGACCCAAAGGACGCACGGTATCGGAAGAAAACTGCATCAACGAACTTGCGGGAGCCCAGCGCCACCCCATCGGTCAAGTGTCGGACCCTGAGTCGCAGGATTTCAGCCTCGCTCAACTTTCCTCCCTTCAAGAGCACCGAACGAATGGTTTCCCGATCCAATTCCCGCTTTGAGCTATGCCCACCAACGCCTGCCTGAACGAACATAGATTCCCTATAACGAGCTGCTGCTTGCCCCCAATTCGGCATCGAGAAAACCCTCATAATTCCTCGTTGCAAATCCCTTTGCCCTACCAAAGCCGCCGAGTAGCCGCAGAATCGATAATCCTTAGGATCACCCACCAGACCTGCCCGCACTGGATTGAGATCAATGTAAGCAGCGACCGTCCGCAAAGCCCTAGGCGAGTCCTCCACCAGCACACTTTTGAAGCGTTCCGCCCAAAGAGTACCAAAGCGTTCCGTCCGTCGATTGTACCAGCGACTGAAACGCTGTTTGAATTCCTTCATAAACACCGACACATCGCCCATTCGCCCTAGAAGCGTCTGGCGAATGTGTCCCGGCATCTGGCCCTTGCCCTGCCCCATCATCGCATCCCGCGCCAGAACCACCAAAAAACCTTGCGACCCATAGAAACCTTCGGCCCTAAGGAACAGCTCCTCATCACTCAACGCCACAGCCTTTGGAACCCGCAACAGCAGATGGAAATGATTCCCCATCATGCAATAAGTGATCACCTCCAACCCGCAGAACCGAGCCAGCGGCATCAACAGATCCACCAACCGAGCCTTGCACAAATCATCCAGCAGCATCTGCCCGCCCACCGTCCGTGAAACGCAGTGGTAGACAGCACCTTCAGAGCCCCCCCCTTTAATCCGCGCCAACCTCATATTTTGAAATCTAGACCCTGAGACCCAAGCAAGTCAAAAATATTGAACCTGTCACTTTATTTGGGTTTGACTGGTTGACTGTTGGGAACTGGTGCTCTATCGAATGCTCCTTCACTTTATGAGGGTTTTAAATTCTTGGGTTTCGTTCGCTTTGGGTTCGTTGGTGGCTTTGTCTGCTTTCGGGGCGGATTGGCCTCAGTGGCGGGGTGATTCCCGCAGGGACCATTCTCCAGACAAGGGCTTGCTGGCTCAGTGGCCTCAGGAGGGGCCAAAACAGGTCTGGTCATTCAACAATGCAGGCTTGGGTTATGCCGGCTTCGCGATTGCGAAAAACTCTCTGTTCACAATGGGTCTGCGGGATGGACAGGAATTTCTGATAGCAGTGGATGCTTCCACTGGAAAAGAATTGTGGAGCTCTTCAGCGGGCCAAAAATACCCGAATGGTTGGGGAGATGGCCCTCGAATGACTCCGACGGTGGATGGTGATCGAGTCTTCGCAATCGGTGGACAGGGCTTGCTGATTTGCGTCGAGGCCAAGAACGGAAAATTAATCTGGTCCAAGAATCTGGTGACCGATCTGGGCGGTCAGCTCCAAGATTGGGGTTATACGGAATCCCCACTGGTGGTGGGCGATATTGTGATCTGTACCCCGGGCGGAGCTCAGGGAACTCTCGCAGGGTTGGACAAATCCTCCGGTGCAGTCCGATGGCGCACTTCAGGGCTTACGGACAAGGCTCAGTATTCTTCTCCAATCTTGATCCAACACGACGGCCAACCTCAGGTCGTCCAGTTGGTGATGAATCGCTTCTTCGGGGTTTCCCCCAAGGATGGCTCCGTTCTATGGAAGAAAGACTTTCCAGGACGGGTGGCCGTCATTCCTACCCCCATCTATGAGGACGGGATCGTTTATGTGACCGCTGGATATGGTGTGGGATGTGAGGCGGTTCGCCTGGGCACAAATAACTCAATCGCTCCACTTTACTCCAACAAGGTGATGAAAAATCACCATGGCGGGGTTGTTTGCGTCGACGGATACCTTTACGGCCACTCCGACGGGGCCGGTTGGGTCTGCCAAGAACTCAAAACCGGCAAAGAAATATGGTCCCACAAGGGTTTTGGGAAGGGATCAGTCACCTACGCCGATGGAAAGCTCATTTGCCTCGATGAGCGCAATGGGGATGTCGCTCTGGTGGAGGCCAGTATTCAGGGGTGGAAGGAGTTGAGCCGCTTCAAACTGGCTCCTCTGAGCTCCAAACGGAGTTCTCAGGGGGGGATTTGGCCGCACCCGGTCGTCGTCAACGGACGACTCTACC
The DNA here is from genome assembly GCA_005805505.1 of Verrucomicrobiales bacterium. GTDB lineage: Bacteria > Verrucomicrobiota > Verrucomicrobiia > Limisphaerales > UBA9464 > SXXZ01. The sequence goes on from SYMJ01000241.1 coordinate 21,251, forward strand.
TGCGCGATCAGGAGTTGCTCCATTGCTTCAACGTGAAGTCCCCGTGACGGTCTCTGGATTGAAGATCAATGACCGGTAGGCCTCTATCTCTCTATTGGCCGACTCTTCTTCCCCTGCTCCTTTTGGCTTGCTCCGCCGATTCCCCACCCACTAGGCCACTGTTCATTACTCCCGCGAGGCATGAAGGTCGCACCAAAACTCGCGTCCATGGGAGGTCCAGTGCCGATAATGGCGGTGCCACAGGGCTTTGACCGCATCACCGGACACCCATGTTCCCGTCAGGTTTGATCCAAAATCGCCTGAGGAACCGATCGGAAAATCACGACCCGGAAACCGCCGGGACCGCTGCCCCAATGCCCGGATCCGTTGATAACCCGCCAGTTTGCGGATGAGGCGGAATGGCCACGCCCGATGCGCCGTCAGGATTCTGGGAAATTGTGCCGTCCAACCCAATGGCCCAGACCAATCGTCGATCGGAAGCAATGAACTTTGCTCCACTAGCATAAATCGTCGGTAGCCCAGCGCCTCACAAGCATCCACCAAGGCCACATCGGAGACCTCCACCGACAGGTAATCGGGCAAGCCCACTTCGCGGAGTCCATCGAGGCAGAAATGGTCAGCACTTTCGATGTCCACTTTGAGGTAGTGCGGAACCCCGTGTTGACGCAGTAGATCTCCAAAGCGGAGGGCGGGCACTGTCACCTTCCGATGCCGATGGCCGCCGCGAGCCGCGCTGGCCACGTCGAGTGCGCTCCATTCCGGATGATCTTCGTTGATCCAGAACTCCACTTCGCCAGGTTCTCCCGCCACGGCCACGTTCTGAATCACCAACCGGCCATCGCGAACGGCTTCTGGAAAACGGGCCGCTACTTGACCACAGAAAGCCTCGTTGGCCTCAACGGCAACGACTCTGAAACCGCATTCGAGATAGAATCCCGCGTCGTCACCATTGTTCATCCCCACATCAAAGATGAGGTCCGGAGTGGGTGACGTGTTCATTGGGGGAAAAGCTAATGACGCCCGCGCTTGGAGAACAGATTTTTGGTAAGAGCACCGGGCTCCACGAATCGAACCTCGGAAACCAGATCGTAAATCGGCGAAGGGGCGACTGATTGAGCCCCAGATCAGCTAGCAGCCCGATTTCCCACCGGCACGAAAAGCGACAATCAGCCATCAAGTCTGTTTAACGCACCGTTATCCACCATTTGTTCAAATCCATACTTATCAGCGTCAAAATTTTCCTAGTACTGCGACCTCCCTTGACTTGAAGCGCACCGGCTGAAATCTCGTAACCCAAGGTTCATGCAATCGTGACACTCCATAAAATCGCTTTTTAAATTTCCGGCATCGCCTGGTAGGCGAATCGTCAGAAACAAAGGCGTTTTGGGGGAAAACGGGGTCCATCGGCTACTAACCCGGCCGGCGGTATCTGAGGCAAACCTTGTAACAACCATGAAACGCAAAATCCTAAAACTGACGGGAATGCTAGCGCTGATCGCAAGCGCGGCGCCGACCTTGACTGCGGACTACGCATCAACGGTCTCCAACCTCAAGCCGGTCGCCTTCTGGCGCCTGAATGAGACCACGCAACCTCCCGCTGCTGACGTAGCGGTGAACGCCGGTTCCCTGGGCAACGCTGCCGTTGGTTACTATTTGGGGACAGCCCAGCACCCGGTTCCAGGCGCACTCAATGGCCGCACCGACAGCGCCGTGGGCTTCGATGCCACTGCCAACTCGGTGACCATGGTACCCTACATGCCGGAAATGAATCCCAAGGCCCCCTTCACGGTGGAAGCCTGGCTGAGCCCGAATATCGAGCACGCTGTGGGATCCGGCACCCTGACTTGCGCCATCTCTAGCGGCCAATTTGCCGCCCCCCGCACCGGTTGGTTAATCTACCAATCTGAGAGCGGTTGGAACCTCCGCATGTACAACAACAACGGAACGGCCACCTCGGTGAACATCAGTGGTGGAACGGCTCCCGTGTCTGGAATGTGGTACCACGTGGCGGCGGTTTACGACGGTGCGACCGCCAAGTTGTTCGTCAACGGTGCCAAGGCGGCTGAAGCAGCCCAAACTAGCTATGTGCCCGGCCAATCAGGCGGTTTCGCTATTGGCGGCCGCGCGGACGGTTCCTTCTGGTGGAATGGTTCCGCCGATGAAGTGGCTCTCTACAGCAAAGCCCTGACGGCTGAAGAAGTCTCCGCTCACTACGCCAACGGCACCGCCACCAGCCCGAGCGCCACCTACCAGAGCCTCGTTCTGGCCCAGGCTCCCATCGCCTACTACCGACTGAACGAAGGAGCCTACACGGCACCGGCCAGTGTGCCTCCGGCCGCCAACACCGGAACGGCGGGCGCTGCCATCGCAGGTTCCTACAACCCCGGCATGAAGGCGGGCGCGGAGGCCCCAAAGCCCCCGATTTACACCGGGCTCGAAGCCTCCAACGTCGGTGGCGGGTTCAATGGTGCGGCCGGCTACGTCGGCACTCCGTTCCAGATGAATGACCTGACCGAATTCACCATGATGGGCTGGATCCAGCGCGGAGCCATTAAGAGCGGTCGTGGCGGCTACTTCGGCCAGAACGACCTGCTCGAGTTCGGCGACGTGGATGGCGGTGCCAACATCGAGCTGTGGGTCAACGCCCGGGGCGGCAACATCAAGGCTGCTTATCCCTTCAAGGACAACGATTGGGGCCACTTCGCCGTCATCGGCAGCGCCACCTCCACCGTCCTGTATGCCAACGGCAAAGAAATCGGCCGTCTGAGTGGCCCGGTGGCCAGCTACGGCACCAGCAGCTTCAACTTCAATATCGGCGGAGGCGGCATCTTCAACGCGGCCGGCGACTACTTCAAAGGCAACATCGATGAAGTCGCGGTTTTCGATAAGGCGCTGAGTGCGGCCGACATCCAGTCGATTTACTTCTCGGCCAATGTGGCTCCGACCATCACCCAGCAACCGACCCTCCCGAGCCGCACCCTCTATGCGGGTTACTCGGTCAGCTTGACGGCTGCCGCCAGCGGCACCCCACCGCTGACCTACCAGTGGCGCAAGGACGGCCAGAATCTGGCCGGCAAGACCTCGACCACCCTGTCGCTGACCGGCGTGACTGCAGCGGATGCAGGCGCCTATGACATCGTGGTGACGAGCACCTACGGCTCCACCAGCAGCACCCCGGTCGCCCTGGTGGTGACGCCTGCCGACACAGTGGCTCCGACGCTCCAGTATGCGGCGGGCGTTGCCAGCTTCGATAAGGTGCGGGTCTGGTTCTCGGAACCCTTGGATCCGACGACCGCTCAGTTGGCGGCCAACTACAAGATCGAAGGTCTCACCGTCACCGGTGCTGCCTTGAAGGCCCCGGCGGGCAGTATCGGCGACAACATCGTCGAACTGACGACCTCCAAGCAGACCGCCGGTCAGAGCTACAAGATCACGGTCACTGGCGTGAAGGATCAGATGGTACCCGCCACCGCGATTGCCGCAAACTCGACGATCAGCTTTGGCTCCTGGCAACTGGCTTCCGGCGCGCTGCGCTTCGAGCACTACGACAATCTCCCGAGCGCTAGCGACGCCGCCATTACAACCGCACTGGATGACCCCCGCGTGGTCGCCGGCACACCGACAACGCTCGGAACCATCACCGGTCGTTTCGACACCCGCACGGTGTTCCCGGATGACAGCCATGAAAACTACATGGCCCGAATCACCGGCTTCATCACCCCGACCGAGTCGGGTGACTACTACTTCTTCGTGGCCTCCGATGACGCATCCCGCGTTTATCTCAGCGCGAATGAAACGATGCCCAACCCGGCCACCGACACCCCGATCGTCAATGAACTGGGTTGCTGCAAAGGATTCCTGGAACCCGAATCGGGATCAACGCAAACCACGGCCGCCCCGATCAACCTGCTGGCCGGCAAGAAGTATGCGATCCTGACGCTGCTCAAGGAAGGCGGCGGCGGCGACTGGCTCAAGTTGGCTTGGCGCAAGTCCACCGATACCACTGCGTCGGCCGCATTGGCCCCCATCGAGGGCAAGTACCTTTCCACCTACGTGGATCCGAATGCCGAAGTGGAATTCACCAAGCAGCCGACCAATCAGGAGGGCGCTCTCTCCACTTCAGCGGTCAACTTCCTGACCCAGGCCTTCACCTCCAGCGACGGCGGCTTCACGGTCACCAACACCACCCCAGAGCCTCCGGGCCCCTGGGTGTATGACCCGGCCAATGGCGTTTGGTCGGCCGACGGTTCCGTGGACGGTTGCGGCGGCCCTTACAACTCGCGCCTGAATTCGGCGACCTACACGGTGCCGGAGTCCCTGGCCGTGACCCTAAACTTCTCGCACCGCTATTCCTTCGAGGGTGACTTCTATGATGGCGGCCAAGTGCTCGTCAGCGTCAACGGCGGGGCCTTCACCGTGGTTCCGGGTGACAACTTCACGGCCAATGGCTATGCCAACAGCGTGATCCAGGGAAGCGGTGTCCTCAAGGGGCTGCGCGCCTTCAATGCGGATTCTGCGGGCTATGCGGCTGGCAGCTTCATCACCAGCTCCGCGATCCTTGGCACCTTTACCAAGGGCGACAAAATTGTGGTCCAATTCCTGGGCGGCTGGGACGACTGCTCCAAGGCCAGCACCCCGAGCTGGCAAATCAAGGAAGTCAAACTGACTGTCAGCTCGCCGCCCACCGCGGTGACCTTCGACGGCACCGCCAAGGTGACCCGCCAAGGTGTGGCCACCTCGTTCAGCTACCAATGGCAGCGCAACGACGGCTCAGGCTTCGTCGACATCGCCAACGCGACCGGCACCTCGTACCGGTTCTTCCCGACCACCCCGTCGGATATCGCCGCGAGCTACCGCCTGTTGGCGGGTGTCCCGGGCAAGATGGTCTCCAGCTCCGACGTGAAGGTCACTCCTCCGCGCCCGACGCTCTCGCTCAGCCGCACCGCCGACGTGATCACAGTCACCTTCACAGGCAGCCTGCAGTCGTCCACCTCGCTCACCGGACCGTTCTCCAACGTGACCGGCGCGACGAGCCCCTACGCGGTGCCCGCCCCAACCGGCGGCAGCCTGTTCTTCCGCAGCATCAAGTGATCTAGCGGAAACGGTTTCTTACAGCCCGGGAAGGTTCGCCTTCCCGGGCTTTTTGTCGCCTTAACGCCCCGATTGGACGAACCCCATCGCCGGGAGAGCCCTCTGCCCTAGCTAAAAATCTGGTCTCCCAGTTTGCCGACCCGATGGAGGCAAGCCATCTTTCAGGTCACGACATGATGATCACGTCCCCTGAGCAACTCCTCGGTGCCCTGAATTGGCGCTACGCCACCAAGAAATTCAACGCATCGGCCCTCATCCCGGCCGAACTCTGGAACACCCTCGAAACAGCCCTCGTCCTAGCTCCTTCGAGCTTCGGCCTGCAGCCGTGGAAATTTGTGGTGGTCACCGATCCCCAGGTTAAAGCCCAGCTGGTGCCCCATTCTTGGGGACAATCCCAACCGGCCGACTGCTCTCACATGGTGGTTTTTGCGGTTAAAACCGGTCTGGATCAGGGCCATGTGGATCAATTTTTGGCCCGTCAAATCGAAGTCCGCGGCGGATCCTTGGAGGCCTTGGCCGGCTACCGCGGCATGATGCTGGGAAGCCTTCAGAAAGCGGCCGATGCGGGCTACCTCGACGTCTGGCAAACCCATCAGCTCTACATCGCGCTGGGGCAGTTCATGACGGCGGCGGCATTGCTGGGTGTAGATACTTGCCCGATGGAAGGCATCGCTCCGGTAGAATACGACCGAATCCTGGGACTCACCGATTCCGGCTACAAAACCGTGGTCGCCTGTGCAGCGGGTTATCGCGCGGATGACGATAAATATGCGTCCCAGAAGAAGGTCCGCTTTCCCGTCTCCGAGGTAGTGAAGCACGTCTGAGTGTCGACCACGCAGCCGGTGACCCTCCGCCCCCGCCGGAAGGTCACCGCTGCAGCTCTGGCTTTGGCCGCGCCCGCCGACATTCCCTGAGCCCTTTTTTGTCAGTCCTGCCCCTCTGGACCGCATTGAGCGATGGAGGGCCCGCGGTTCCATCAGTCGCGGCGCAGTTCCCAACAACAAACTTAAACACCGTCGATCAAACACCGTCGACCGAGGGAAATCACGGCTGGCGACGACGCGGGCGGCTTGGGTTCTCTCCATCAGCACCCCCGCCTTTTCCGGAAGGTAGCGAGTAAGTCTCGGTGGCGGTTTGACCGTCCCCATCGGCCCAATCGAAGGTCACGGTCTGGTTGGTGTTCATGCGATATCGAAGGTGATGCGTTTGGGTAGCGGTCTTCACCTCGACATGAAAGTGATTGGAAGGACTGTGATCAAACCCCGTGATCCGAGCCCCGCGCCACGGCTGCAGCGCCGGTCGCACCGGAAACGCCCGGGGCTGAGGGTCCACCTGTCCCTCTCGCTCAACGACCTCGCCGTGGAATCCGCCGTTGAGGTAGGGGTACTTCCGGGTGGCATGGTAATGGTAACCGAGGGCCGGAGTGCTGTGACCGTTGAAGGTATCTAGCGGACCCACCGGAGATCCATCGGGTTCGGTAAACCCGTAAATCCAATAGCCGTCGAGGGCGACGGCAATGGGCTGCCCCGGACCCACCCGCTCCTGCAAGTGAGTTGGAGCGATGTGGTAATGATAATCGTCGGCGCGGCCGCAGTGTCCGCCGAATTCGTCCAGCTCGCCGGCCAGGAGGGTGTCGGTACGGCCATCGTTCTTGATCGGATTGAAAATCGGCACGCCGTTGACCGCCATCGCGATGGCCCCGCGAAAGAAATGGTCTTTGGCCGACAACGGTTGCGCGGCCGGCACCGGAAACCGCGGAATCCTCCACGCATTGTCACCCACATAAGGCTGCGGCAAGGGCACCTGCTGCTGCCAGGCGGTGATGCCCACCATCATGCGATGATCGGGCATGCCATCGCTCTCCACGATCCAATGGGTGGCATTGGTTGAAGCACGAACCTTCGGACCAAACCGGCCGAACAAGCTCAAACGTTGAGCCTCAGCATCAGCCACCTTGAGCGGCAATCGGGACCGACGGAGAGAACTGCTTTGCGGACGCACGTCCCCGTGGGGTGTCTCGACATCGGAAAGGTCATGAGCCCAGAGGCCCGATCCACCGACCAGCAGGGTCAGCAACGCAGTGAGGCAATGGAGTGGTTTCATGGAAAACATAACGAAGCAGTTTCGGCAACGACGCGGAAGAATCTCATTCAATGCAACATCGCGGCTCCCTCGTTCTTTCCGATCAGGCAGGAAGTCCGGAAAATCGCTAACCCTCCTCAAATCTTTTTCCGAGGAGGTTTGAGCTGTAGAGGCGATGCACGCTGTTGGAATTCCTGCCCAGTTCGACGTTCAACCCATGCCAAATTCTCGATGGAGGGAGTGGTGATCGGCCTTGTATGCACACGGAGTCATTCCTGATGTCCGACCGGAAGCCGATCCTCATCTCCAAGACGCAACCCATGCTGAAAGAAGCAAGTTGTGCCGTATTTTTCAGGCCCACCACTTCTGCGTGGCAAGACCCCCAAGGCCACCGCCACCATCCTCTCCAAGAATGCGTGGACACGTGGTCATTGTGGGAGGTGGAGTCATCGGGCTAAGTACGGCCTATTACTGTGCCAAGGCCGGTTACTCAGTGACGGTCATCGATCGAAATCCGCCAGCCCGTAACGGCTGCTCTTTCGGCAACGCCGGCATGGTGGTGCCTAGCCATTTCATCCCGTTGGCCGCGCCAGGCATGGTCGCCTTAGGCCTCAAGTGGATGTGGAATCCAGAGTCCCCATTCTACATCCGCCCCCGCTTCGACCCGCAACTCTTCGAGTGGGGATGGCGTTTCTGGCGAGCCAGCACGGCCGCACGGGTCCAGAAGGCCGCGCCGCTGCTCCGGGACATCAGCCTGGCCAGCCGGGCGGCGTTCGAAGAATTGGCGGCCCTACCCCACTTCGACTTCGGCCTCGTGAAAAAGGGCCTGCTCATGCTGTGCCGCAGCCAGCACGCCCTCGACGAAGAAGCCCATACCGCGACCCAAGCCCGCGCTTTGGGCATCCCGGCCGACGTCCTCGATGCCCGGCAAACCGCGGCTCTGGATCCGGCCATAACGATGACTGTGGCCGGATCGGTCCACTTCCCGCAGGACTGTCACCTGAGCCCCGACCGCTTCATGGCCGGCTTGCAACACGAACTCGAACGCCTCGGGGGCCAGTTCCGTTGGAAGGCCGAAGTGCGCGGCTGGCAAACCGAACACGGTCGGGTTCGAGCAGCCTGGGTCGACGGCGAAGCTCTGGAAGCCGATGAGTTCGTGCTGTGCGGTGGATCTTGGTCGCCTCAAACAACCGCCCAACTCGGACTCAATTTGCCCATCCAGGCGGGCAAGGGTTACAGCCTGACCCTCCGAAACCCCCGGGAATTGCCGAACCTTTGCTCCATTTTCACCGAAGCCCGGGTGGCCATCACCCCCATGAACGGCCAGCTTCGCTTTGGGGGAACCATGGAAATTGGAGGCCTCAACGACACCATCAACCCGGTCCGAGTCCGGGGCATTATCAAGTCGGTGCCGAAGTATTTTCCGCGATTCGAGGAAAGCGATTTTGAGGGTATCGAACCGTGGTTCGGCCTGCGCCCGGTGCCTCCGGATGGGCTCCCCTACATCGGTCGAACAAAGCGACTGGCCAATCTCTCCCTAGCCACCGGACACGGCATGATGGGTATCAGCTTGGCTCCCATCACGGGACAGCTCATCGCTGACACCCTCACCGGGGCTCGGCCTCGCTTCGACCTATCGCTCCTCTCACCCGATCGGCATTCCTGATGAGGTTTTTGGACGAGGGTTTTTGAACGATGGGTCTGGAGAAGTGGATCGAATCGGTGGATCAGATGGGGCAAAGCGGATGGGTTAAAAACACGATGGGTTAAAAACGGACGGGGGCCGGCCTTTTGAGCCGACCCCCAAGTGACGGAAGCAATTACGCCTTCACTCTAGGCGCTATAACCACGACGAGGCAAACACCCAACCCCTACCCGCGCCCCGCCGTCAGCACGCTTCCTTTGCCAACCCTTAGCGGATAGTTACCAACCACCTACTCCGACTCGGAAACTTCCGGATTGCTCAAAGTATTTTAAGAAATCTCGGCCGGAGCCTAAAGCTCTGGAAAATCACCGAACAGCCGGCTCAGAAATCCTCAACATAACCTCATTCCGCCGAAGAACCGAGGGGGTCCAAGGCGGGTCGAAGTAGCCATACACCGGCATAGCATCGACGACCGAAAGCCCCCGAGCCGCCAGCCAGGCCTGCAATTCACCCAGAACTGCCACCTCCCGCTCGGAGGACCGGGTTCCGCGGAACCGATAAATAGCAAACCGGCCGGCCGAAACCTCCCGTCGGCGCAAGGCCCCATCATTGGGCACAGGCACGGACGTCGCCGCCATCGCCTTGGGCATGACGAAGGCCATCACCCGTTGAGATGCCGGGTCGGCGGTCGGAGACCCAGCCATGTAGACCGGCGTGGTCATGGCGATTTTTTGCTGGGACTGATTACGCCCGGTGATAAATCCGAACAATCGACCGAAACTGCCGTCTGAATTGCCCATTCCCGACCCCATGGTGGTCTCCACCCATTGCATCGCGGGATACTCCCGAATCTGGAACGCTCCATCGGACTCCAGCACCCGGTACGGAGCGGTTTCATATCCGGCCCGAATCACCTGACACCCGCCGGCCGACACCAAGATCACGGCCAACAGCGCCGCCGAAGAAAGAGCAATCCACTGGGTCTTCATGAGTTTCATCTTCAACCGGGATCGGTCAAACGCAACTGCGACGCAGTCCGTTACGCCCCCTCCCTCCCGGCCGTGGGCAGGCTTATTTCAGGCCAAAACCGCTCGAATCACCTCTCCGTGGACATCGGTCAAACGGCGATTTGCCCCCTGGTGAAGGACATTCAGTCGCTCGTGGTTCAGACCCAACAAGTGCAATGCCGTGGCGTGAAAATCATAGGTGGTGGTGATGTCACGGGCCGCCTTCCAAGACCACTCATCGCTTTGGCCGTAAGACACTCCCGGGCGCACCCCCGCCCCAGCCATCCAACCGACGAAGGTCCCACCATTGTGATCGCGACCTTCACTGCTCTGGGCAAAAGGCATCCGTCCAAATTCCGTGTTCCAGAGGACCAAGGTGTCTTCGAGCAACCCGCAAGACCTAAGGTCCTGAAGAAGTCCGGCAATCGGAAGATCCGTCGACGCGCACATGGGCGGGAGTTCCTTAGCCATATTGGCATGGTTGTCCCAATTGCCCGTGGGCCCACCGGTACCACTCCAAACTTGAACGAAGCGAACCCCGCGCTCCACCAACCGACGGGCCATCAGGCAACGGCGACCAAACTCCTCAGATTCAGGGCGATCCATGCCATAAAGCCGGCGAGTGGCCGGACTTTCTACGCTCAAATCGAAGGCCTCCGGCGCACTCAATTGCATGCGGGCAGCCAACTCGTAGGCTTGGATTCGAGCTTCTAAACGCGGATCTGAATCATTGGACTCGAGGTGCCGGCGATTCCACTGTTGGAGCAAGGTCAACCCTTCGCGACTGGCCTCCGGCGTGACGCTCAGAGCGGAGGCGGGTGGCCTCAGATAAGCCATCGGGGACGGGTTGCCTGCATGAATGAGGGTTCCCTGATGAGCCACGGGCAGAAATCCCGCCGAGAAATTGCCCCGCTGATTGTACGGGAGCCCTTTGGTGTCTGGCAGCACCACGAAGCCCGGAAGGTTGTCGGCCTCGCTGCCCAGGGCATAGCCGACCCAGGCCCCGAAGGCGGGGAATCCGGGCAACAAAGACCCGGTGTTCATAAGGTAACTGGCCGGCCCGTGGACATTGGTCCGAGACTGCATGGCCATCAGGAAGGCTATGTCATCCACGCATCGCGCCAGGTTCGGCATCAGGTCGCTGACCCAGCGCCCACTCTGGCCGTGCTGCCGCAGAGGGACCGGCGGTTTGAGCACCTTACCCGGTTCACTGGTTGGGGCCTCGATCCGCACACTAGAACCAGGATCGAAGGGTTGACCGGCCCGACGGAACAACTCCGGTTTGTGATCAAAGAGGTCCATCTGGCTGGCCCCGCCATTCATGAACAATTGGATCACCCGCTTGGCTCGGGGCCGGTGGTGCGGACGGTGCCCCACGGCTTGAGGATCTAGGCGAGAAGCGTTGTCGCTGGCCAAGAGTTGGCCCAAAGCAACACTTCCAAAACCAGCCCCCAACCGACTAACAAAGTCGCGCCGAGAAACCCCGGGGCCCAGATTCAATCCAGTGGTGTTCATGGTAGGAACAGAAACTCGTTGCTGTTGAACAGCAGCCGGCAGGCGTTGGCCAAACCATACTGTTGCGCGTAGCGAGCCAGCGACTCCCTTTCAGAGGGCGTGGGTGGGCGACCCCAAACCCAAGCAACGGCCTCCTCCCACGGAATCTCGCCTCCGCCCCCGATTTCTTTGCCACGGGCCTCCAGAGCCCGGGCCCAGTGCTCCGCCTGACGAATGGAAAAGTCATGGTTCCACAAGGCCAGCGCCTGCTGAAGGGTCACCGAGTTGTCCCGAGCGGGCACCAGTTGATCACCCGCCGGACAGTCCAGAGCTTCCATCCAGGGATCGGGCAGCGTCCGGAACAAAAAGCGGTGCACGCTCCGTCGCCGACCCTCAGGCGCATCCGGATCGAATCGCGTGTAGTCCACCCGGGGTGTCACATGAATACCCGGCTTCAAGTCGAATTGACGGTCACCCGGCCCGCCCATCCTCAAGTCCAGTCGCCCACTAATGAGCAGCATGCCGTCTCGCACGCATTCGGCGTCCAACCGAGTCCGATTCATCCGGCTAAGCCACTGATTCTCCCCATCGGAGGCTGCCGCGACCTCTGTGCCCACGGCGCCCTTCTGGCTGCTCTGGCGGTAGGTCGCGCTGGTGAGCAGCAAGCGGTGCAACGCCTTGAAGGAACCTTGGGCCTCATCTCGAAACCATACGGCCAACCAATCGAGCAACTCCGGGTGGGACGGCGCGGCGCCCATGCGACCAAAGTCGTTGGGAGTATTGACCAAACCGCGTCCGAAATGGTGGAGCCAGACCCGATTGACGATGGAGCGCCAGGTTAACGGATTGTCTCGATGGGACAGCCAACGGGCCAGCGCTGCGCGCCGATCCCCTTCCTCGGATCCCTCTGACACCGCAAACCGGGAGGGCAGGCCTGCGATGCACGACAAGGTCCCCGGACCGACCTCTTCACGAGGCTGGGTAATTTCGCCCCGGTTCAAGCGGTGGATCGTCCGGGGCCGCAAGGACGGTTTGAGTCCCCCGTCGGGTTCAAAATTACTTGCGGCGGCGTAGACCTTCGACGGCTCGGGCAACGTAGCCAATTGCTCCCGAAGACGCTCCCTTAAAACGAAGGTCGCCACCAAGCGCTGTTGATCCCGGGTCCACTCCTTGGGCGAATGCTCGAGGATCGAGTCGATCTGGGCCGGCACCACTCGACTGGCCTGACCTGACGCGTCGGTCACCGAGACACGGAATCGGCCGATCACATGCGACTCTCCATGAGCCTGGCGCAAGATCAGGCTCAGTTGGTCTCCAGGACGGGACTGAAGCGGTTCGGCCAACTCAAAGACCGCGCGGTGCGGTTGCCCCTCCTTGGGATGAATACCCCAGGCCGTCTTTTCTTGGCCGTCGATGGCATGAGCCGCCGTCCATCCATCCTGGTCGAAACTGGACGTGGCTCGCGCCCAACGGAGCCGCCGGGGTTCCGTGGCTCCCACAGAAAAAACCCATAATTCAATTTCGCTCAGGTGAAGATTCCCATTTTGCTCATTCCGACCCGGACCTCGATGGGGCAACGAATCGTCCGGCAAAAGTTCCAACTGAATCGCACTCACCGGACGCCCGCCGGCAGACCGCGTCAGCGTGTAAACGTCTCGTTCGGGCCGAGTTCCGCTGACCCGATATGAGCCGTCCGATTGCCGTTGGAGCGTGGCCTTGCCTGCCGAAACAAACGTCTGAGCCTCCCAGGTTGCCCAGACTGCAGGTCGCACACGGCGCTGGTCCGACCACTGCCGAACCTCGTCGCGAACCTGGGGTGATTCCAGCAAGTCCGCGTCACCCCGCTCCAACTGACGTTGCTGGTGCATCCAACGCTGCCGCCGGACGTGCACCGACGGGTCCCGATCAAAGACCCGGTTCGCGCGTTCGACGCCAGAGAACACCGCCTGCAGGGCGTAATAATCCGACTGCGGAATGGGATCAAACTTGTGGTCGTGGCATCGGGCGCAATGAACCGTGGTACTATTAAACACCGAGAGGACCGTACTGATCATGTCATCGCGATCCACATACCGACCTAATTGGCGATCGAGCGTGTCCTCTCGAATGTCGCGCAGGGAACTCTCGTCCCAAGGGCCCGCGGCGATCATGCCTAGTGCGACGGTGGCCTCGGGGCGATCGGGATACAGCACGTCTCCAGCGACCTGCTCCTCGACGAAGCGTCCATAAGGCCGGTCGGAATTAAATGCCTCCACCAAATAATCCCGGTACGGCCAAGCCTGTTCGCGAATGCGGTCCTGATCGTGGCCGTGTGTCTCAGCAAAGTGGACCACGTCCATCCAGTGACGAGCCCAGCGTTCCCCGTAGCGGGGCGACGCCAGCAGCCGATCGATCTCCCGCTCGTAGGCCTGCGGCGATGTGTCCGCCAAGAATCGCTGATAGTCGCTCGGCGACGGGGGCAGACCGATTAAGTCCCAATAAATCCGCCGTAAAAGCGTCGACCGATCGGCTTCCGGGGAGGGCTTCAGGCCCCGCGCCTTCCATTGCGCCCGAATAAAAGTATCCACTGGCTGGAAAACCTCGGCCTCGGCCTCGGTAACCCGGGGCGAACGCAGTGGCGCGTACGCCCAATGCGGTTCGACGGCCCAAACGGCCATGCTCGTCCAAATTAGGAGGATCCACAGGTATCTCATGGGATACTGACGAGCATGCCCATCCCGGATCCGATGACCAGCGAGGATCCATTCCTGACGAGAAAACCTCGGCTGAAAACAACCCAACCTACCCCCACGGATTGCAAATTGAAGCCCCCTCAGAGGGGGAGAAGGCCCTGGGTAATGCAGTCGGGTCCCGCCCCTCACTCGGAGTTCCACCGTTGACCCCTGCGCGGGCTTACTTAGCCTCAGCAGCCGTGAGCCGATTTTCCATGCGTCTGTTGCTGGTGATGACTTGTCTATGGATCGGGGTAATGAATTGCCCCGCGCCCTTGATCTATCGACCCGGTGAGGGCTGGACCTACGAAGCCGTGGGCGCCGGGGCGGCCTGGCAACGCAAACGGGCCAAAGACCAATTGGTGGTGGCTCAAGAGGCTTTTGACGCTGGCCAGTACCGACTTGCCCTCAAGGCCGCCAAACACACCACCAAGACTTGGCCGCTTTCGGATTCTTCCGGCCGCGCCCAGTACCTGATCGGCCGCTGCTACGAAGCCCGGAAGATGGATGAGCGCGCCTTCAAAGAGTACCAGAAGGCACTGATCAAATATCCCAAGTTGGACAACTACTCAGAGATCCAACAACGCCAATTCGAGATCGCCAACCGCTACCTCGGCGGACAGTGGTTCAAACTGTGGGGCTACATCCCCTTCTTTCCGTCGATGGACCGCACCGCCAAGCTGTTCGATCAGGTTAACAAGAATGGCCCCTACAGCGAAATCGGACCCAAGGCATTGATGAACATCGGTGCCGCCCGGGAAAAGCAGAAGGACTTCCGCCAGGCGGTGCGCGCCTACGAGCGGGCCGCCGACAAGTACTACGATCGCCCCAAGGTGGGTGCCGACGCCATGTATGCCGCGGGCATCGCCTGGAACCGCCTGGCCCGGCGCGCTGAGTACGATCAATCCATCGCAGGCAACGCCATCAACTTCCTTAATGACTTCAAGGCGCTCTATCCCGACGACCAGCGGTCCGAGGAGGCCACGAAGATCGTCGCCTCACTGAAGACCGAGCAGGCCCGGGGCGCTCTGAAGACCGCCGAGTTCTACGAGAAGTACAAGCGCTACCAGGGTGCGCTGGTCTATTACAACGAAGCGCTCTTGATGGACCCGAACTCCACGTTTGCGGCCCAGGCTCGCGAACGGATCGAATTCCTCAAGCCCAAGGCCCAGAAACAAGTGCGGCGGTGGTCCGAGGTCGATGCCCGCCAATTGCAGCGTGAGCGCGTCAACGCGACCAACGCACCCGCCAGCCAGACCCAAAAACAATCCAAATGAGCACCGCAGCCAACCCCACCCGCTGGTCGACCATGGCCTCCTTGCTCGCCGTGACCTTGGGACTCGTGGTCGGCTGTGGTGGTTACTCACTAGGCCCCAGCAATGGACAATCGGCGGGTGTTCGAGCCATTCGCATCGGCCACGTCGCCAACGGGACCGACGAGCCCCGCCTGGCCGACGCGGTCAGCCACGCCCTCCGCGCACAAGTCCATGTCGATGGCACGTTTCGCTTAGCCACCCAGGACGACGGCGACATTGTCATCACCACCGCACTTCAAAAATTCCAGCGCAATCCTCTGACCTTCCAATCGAAGGACATCATCGCCACCCGCGACTATGACGTTGTCCTCACGGCCCACGTCAAAGCGATCGAGGTAGGCAGCGGCAAGGTGTTGCTCGATCAGGAAGTCATCGGACGGACCTCCATTCGCAGCACGGCAGACTTGGGTTCCGCCGAGCGTCAGGCCGCCCCTCTGCTAGCCGAAAACCTCGCACGCAACATCATCAGCCGCCTCTCCGAAGGTTCCTGGTGATTCCTGCTCCCCTAATGGCCACCGCTTCGTTCTGTCGGCGGACTCTTCTCGCCCGAATAGGCACCGCTCTCGGGGCCGCCATCCTCCTCGGCTCAGCGACACACGCCGCTGAAACTCAGGCCAACGACTGGCCCGGGTGGCGGGGTCGAAATCGTGATGGTCATGCCGCCGATCCTTTGCCTGCGCGTGTCGATTCCGCCCCCAAGCCGCTCTGGCGCAAATCCATTGGTCATGGGTATTCCGGAGTCGTCGTGTCGGGCCAGCACCTGGTCTTTCTGGACGATTCCAGCGGTCAGGAAACCGCCCATTGCCTCGATGCCGCGACCGGTCGGGAATTGTGGTCTCAGCCCTTCGCCGAGCAGTACTCCGATGAATTCGAAGCAGGCCCTCGATGCACACCACTCATCGATGGCAATCGGATCTATGTGCAGAGCTGCTTTGGTGAGTTCGCCTGTCTTTCTCTCGACGACGGCAAGAAGCAGTGGGGCTTCCATTTTCGCGACTACGGAATGTTCTGGGTGAAGGACCGCTCGGGTGGCCCAGGAGCCGCAAACCGACGGGGCAATTCCGGATCGGCAGCCATCTCGGGCGATCGAATCTTCATCCAGATCGGCTCAACCAATGGGGCGAGCATCGCCGCCTTCGACAAACTGCAGGGCCGACTGCTCTGGAAATCCCAGAACGACCTCACCAGCTACGCCTCCCTGATAACCGGAACCTTGGGCAATCGCCACCAAGTGATCGGCGTCACCTGCGAGGGATTATTGGGATTAGAGGCTACCTCCGGAGACGCCTTGTGGCGGGTCCCCTTCAAGACCGGAGCCAACCGCAACGTGCTCACCCCGGTGCTCGACGGCGACGGCATCGTGTTTGCCAGCTACACCACCGGACTGCGACGGGTCGTTATCGAGGCTGATGGATCGAAAGTCCGAGCCAGGCAGTCCTGGCTCAATGCGAACCTCAAGATCAACTTGTCCACGCCTGTTCTCGTGGGACGACACCTTTACGGTCATGGCCCCGACAAAGATTTCGTCTGCGTCGATGCCTCCACGGGAGCAATTCAGTGGCGACACACTGGCTTCAACCAATACGCCTCGACCTTGGCTTCGGGTTCCCGATTGCTGGTGCTCAACGATACGGGTGAAGTCATTCTGCTCGAGGCCAGCCCCACTCGGTATACAGAACTCGGCCGCTTTCAGGCCTGCGGCAAGACCTTCAGCCATCCGGCCTACGCCCACGGCGTCCTCTACACCCGGGATAGTCGCGAACTAGTCGCCTGGCCCCTCCAGCCCTCGGCGCGCTGAGTCCAGCCCCTCAAGAGCTTCCCTCCATTGAAACCGATCCTCCTCGAACTCGGCAGCTTCCGGCTTCACTCCTTTGGCCTACTGGTGGCCCTTGGTTTCCTCGCCGGATCCTGGATCGCCAGTCGTCGGGGGCGGGCCATGGGCCTGGATCCTCAGGCCATCCAAGACATTGTGTTTCCCTGGCTGCTGGTGGGCGGCCTGATCGGCGCACGCATCCTCTACGTCCTCAGCTATTGGCAACGGGATTTTGCCGGGCAACCCCTCGTTGAGGTACTGGCCATTTGGAAAGGGGGGCTCGTGTTCTACGGAGGTCTGATCGGAGCCACGATCGCCGGAGCCATCGGAATTCGCCGCAAGGGGCTACCGCTTTGGGCCACGGCGGACTGCCTGGCAATCGGTCTGGCCCTGGGGCACTTCTTTGGACGCTTGGCCTGCCTGCTCAACGGCTGCTGCTTTGGGCGGGCGTGTGTCCTGCCCTGGGGCATTCGCTTCCCGGCCGATCACGCCACCGGTGGCGTCTGGGTGCACCCCTCTCAACTGTACGAGGCCGCCCTCAACCTCCTGCTGTGCGGAGGTCTCATCGTCTGGCAATCCCGACGCCCGCATGGCCCTGGGCAACTCTTTGCCCTCTACCTAATGGCCTATTCGGGAATCCGGTCTTTCACCGAATATTTTCGCGGAGATTACGGCGTCCAGAGCGCTCCCACGGCCGGCGTGTTTACCCCGGGCCAATCCACCAGCGTGTTTATTTTTGCTGCCGGACTTGCCGTGTGGTTTCTGCGACGGCCCCGCTCCGGTTCCACCGGTCCGCGCGTCGACTAACCAACGGACAAGCCGTTCATGACAGCCGGTTCAGTGCACTAATCACCGCCTGAATCGAAGCCAGTTCGATGTTCGTGTTCACGCCCGCTCCCCAGCGGGTCATGCCTTCGGCGGCGCGGATCTGGATGTAGGCGATGGCGCTGGCCGCCTCCCCCTCCGAGAGCGAGTGCTGTTTAAACTGAGTGACCTCGAACCGAGGAACACCCGCCTCGGCCAAGGCATGGACAAAGGCGGCAATTGGGCCATTGCCACGACCGCGCATCGACACTTCCTGCCCCCCGCGCCTCATTGACGCCCGGCATTCAAAGAGACCATCCACGCCATCGGCATGGAAGTGAATGAGCGACCAAGGCTCGGTCCGTTGGACGTACTCCACCCAGAACATGGCTTTTAGTTCCTCGCCCCGGACCTCCCGGCCCAACGCATCCACCTGATCGTTGGCAATGGGACCAAACTCCCGCTGCATGTCCTTGGGCAATTCGATGCCGAACTCCGTCTCGAGCAAGTAAGCCACGCCGCCCTTGCCCGACTGACTATTAACCCGGATGACCTCGCGGTACTCGCGACCAATGTCTGCAGGATCCAGTGTGAGGTAGGGAACATCCCACTGACTGCGCGTGCCGGTCTCCCACTCGGCCAAGCCTTTCTTAATGGCATCCTGGTGAGAACCGCTGAACGCCGTGAAAACCAACTCGCCGGCGTAAGGCTGCCGCGGCGGCACCGTCAAGCCCGTGCAACGCTCATAAACCTCGCGGATCTGCCCCAAATTGGAGAGGTCGAGATTCGGATGAATGCCGAGCATGTAGAGGTTCAGGGCCACCGCGACCACATCCAGATTGCCCGTGCGCTCGCCGTTGCCGAAGAGAGTTCCCTCCACCCGGTCCGCGCCGGCCAAGAGCCCCAGTTCGGTGGCGGCCACACCCGTGGAGCGATCGTTGTGGGTGTGCAGGCTGACAATGAGGCTGTTCCGGTCGCGGATGTGGCGGCACATCCATTCGATCTGATCGGCGTACACATTCGGCGTCGCCACCTCCACCGTGCAGGGCAAGTTCAGGATCATCTTCCGCTCCGGGGTCGGCTGCCACACGGCCATCACCGCTTCGGAGATATCCAACGCGAACTCCAGTTCGGTGGCGCTGAAGCTTTCCGGAGAATATTGCAACCGGACATCCGTGCCCTTCAACCGGTGCAGGCGCTCTTGGACCCAACGCGCTCCCTGGATCGCGATGGCCTTAATCTCTTCGCGACTTTTCCCGAACACGACTCGGCGCTGAGCGGGCGAGGTGGAATTGTACAGGTGGATGATCACCCGTTTGGCACCCATCAACGACTCGATGGTCCGCTCGATCAAATCTTCCCGGGCCTGGACCAGCACCTGGATGGTCACGTCTTCCGGAATCCGATTTTCCTCGATGAGCCGCCGATTGAAGGCGAACTCGGTGTTCGATGCCGATGGGAATCCGACCTCGATCTCCTTGAAGCCGCAGTTCACCAGCGTCTGGAAGAGCTCGAGCTTCTGGGCCACATTCATGGGTACCGCCAGCGCCTGATAGCCGTCGCGAAGGTCGAC
>SYMJ01000242.1 GCA_005805505.1 Verrucomicrobiales bacterium
CCAGTGATCATCTTGCGGCAAGCCACAAGACCAATGGGCAATCGCCCATAGTCCGGCTTGGCCGGACGAACCAAAAACCCCTCACCCAAAGTGGGGAATTTTAATCGTCGTCACTGGGAAAAATAATCGTCGTCGTACAGTGCTGGGGCCTCACCCGTCGATTCGGCCGAGGGAGGCTCTGCGGCGATCAGACTGGGCTGCACTTCGGGTGGAACAGGTGGAGATTCCAAGGCTGGGCCCGCGTTGCGAGCAGGCGTTGGCGGCACTGAGGACCTAGCCAAAGCCTTTACCTCGCCACGAATCTCGCGGTTGATCGCTCGGATCTCGCGCATGAGGTCGAGTTTGACCTTTCGCTTCGGATCCCCGGATTTGACTCCTGGGTCCACCGCTCCCACTCCGGAGACGAATTGCAACTTAACCCCGCCCGTCGTGCGCATGAGCTCGCGCTGACGTTCGTTCTCCTTCAGCAGAGCTGCCAGACGCCGAATCTTCTGCTCCAGCATCTGGATCTGATCGTCTTTGAGGGCAAGATCCTTCTCCAACGGTCGATCCGTGTCGGCCTCCAAGAGTTGGCGGACGCCCCGAAGCAGGTCACGGCTGTGGCGGACGTCCTGGAATCGTCCGTCAAACAACCTCTCAAGGACCTTCTGAAGGCTGCTCTCCAGGTCTGCATCTTCCAGGGTGCGCGGAGTCTGGGGTGCCTCCACCGACGCGGGAACTTTGCGCAGTCGCAGTGCCATGCGCAGGGTGCGGCGCAGCGCCCGCAAGCCAAACAGAAGGACCCGCACGGGTCCGGACTGGCGGGGCGAGGCCCGCCGCCATCGAGCCGGTCCGCCCGGGGGCATCCACCCTGTTGGTGCAGTTTCCGGAAAGGCCTCTCCACGGTACAACCGCTGGGGCAGTTCGGGCCGCTGGGGCAGTTCGAGCAGTTCGGAATCCAGTTCATCCCGGAAAGCACGCCGCGGATTCTTCCGTCGACGGGTCCGGGGCGTTAGTAAGGGTCCCGAGGGGCGGACCATGCGTGGCGCCCCAGATTCATGACGGGTTTTCCAAGCTTCCACGACCGGATCTACCACCGGCACCGGTGTAGACGATTTTCGGTGAAGGCGCCCATGGATCGACCGTCGGAGCCAGCGCAATGCGATTTCGCCAGAGTCCGGGCGACGGCGCGGCGGTTCTGGCAAGTCGGCGAGGACATGCCCATGCGCTTTGAGCCAGGCAGTGAGTGCCAAGTCCGGAGGCGGTGTCTCTGGGGCACGCAGCACCGGGCGTTTGCGGCGGCGGCGCTCCAGTACCCGGGCCAGAGAACGGAGAATTTTGAAGCGCAACCGCAGGCCGCCGTATTTCCAAAGCCAGCGGAGGAGGTCGGAGGCTTTTAAACCATCGGTTTCCGGCCGATAGCCGCCCACCATCATCCGTCGGATCAACTCCGCCCTCAGCCATACGATGGGACGGCCTGATTCCAGCCGATGATGTTGGGTGCCACCCATAGGATTTCGCCAGGGATGTCTCCGTGGTGCCCAAATGTCCCGAAACCGATCTCAACGAGGGATTTCCCCGTCGCCAGAATCAGGAGACCAAACCGCTCATCCCCTGCGTGGCCAGCTCGCGGTTGGTCCGGAACTCGGCCCAGAATTCCGTCGGCATGTCCAAAGCGATTTTCAAGGCACCATTGGAACCGGCAAATTGGGGCTCCTCAACCAAGGTGACTTTGCCGCCGCCGTACTCGCTCAAACCCTTCTCAATGGCTCGTCCGAGTCCGCGAATCTGGCTGCCGCCACCGCCCAACAGGATGTTATTGCGCATCTTCGCCTGGAACTCGGGATCGTAGGTGGCGATGAGGTCCTGCAGTGCCTGGACCGTCGGCGGTACAATGGTGTAGCAGGCCGAATACACCTGTTCGGTCAGGTTGAAGTTCGTCGGCTTGCCGCCAACAGGAAGGATCTCTTCGACCTCATCCATCTTCGGACTCACCGAGGCGTGCCGTTCCTTAATGGCGCGCACCATATTAATGGAGAACTGAACTTCAGGAAACTTGTCCTGAATGAGCTTGGAGAGGGACTGATCGATGGAATCACCGGCCACGTAATGGGTACGCTGATCCTCAGCCGAGGGCATCGACCCGTGAACACGGCAAAGGTCGGTGGTGCCCGCGCCAATGTCGATCACCAGCGTGTCATCCAAGAAATCCAAGCCGTAGGCGACAGCAAAAGGCTCCGAGCACACGATCACCGAGTCGATGCAGTTAGCAGCGGCTTCCAGGATGGTGGCCTTGCCCGCCACACTGGCTTGGGCCGGAGCACCAATCACCGCGTAGATGACCGCATCGGCCGGAGCATTGATTTCGCGCACCACGTATTCCAACAAATCGCGAATCGCCTTCTTTACGGGCTCAGGGTCCACGACGCCCTGCTGCTTGACCGAGGCGCCTGCCAGGGGCCGATACAAATGAACGGACATGCGGTTTTCCAGCGCTTCCTGTCCGTAAATGATCTCCCGACCTCCCAATCGCTTCAGGGCGACATGGTCCTTCGGGTAGCCCACATACGACCAAACGGTCTTTCGAAAGCCATTGGACGCGGTGATGGATGTCCGACTGGTTCCTAAATCAATTCCGACAAAAATGGTTTCAGCCATGAGACGCGTGTTGCTGGTTGTTTTTCCGATGAGCACGAAGGCTCAATGGTGAATGCGTCCTTTAGTGCGACGCCTTAAGACATTTTTTAGGATTTACCAAAAAACATTCAAGCTGCACATCGCGTCCAGAAACGGTGCGCAAATTGCACCAAAGACACCGCACAATGGATCTGGTAGCCCCTTGGTCTCTGAAGAACAGGGGCGACTCGAGCGGGATGGCACCATCGGGACCGCGGACCAACTCGGGCGATCACGGTTGCTGAGTGACGGGAGCGACTCGGCCTTGGACGACCCGGTTGAAGTCACGGATTTCGATGAGCAACCGCAGTTTGAGGTCTCGCTGAGGGTCGTTGTCCTTGAGTCCCGGCTCAGACAAGGCCATCAGGAGCCATCGGTAGGATCGAGAGACGAATCCTTCTTTCCGATTTCGGCGCTCACTCTCTCCGATCAGGCCTGCCAGACGGCGGATCCTGCTTTCGAGTGCCTGCTCGAGGTCGCTCTGATAGGCATGCTCCTTCCTCAAAGCGGCCATCAACCGTTCCACTTCGGCCTCTTCTTGAAGGCGTTGCCGTCTACCTAGTTCCGGAAGACTGGAGGCCGTTGCATCAACGGGCTTTGGAATTGGGACTTGCTGCGGAACTACCGCCGGTCGGGATGCGCTGGGAACCACGACCGGCTTCAGCAAGCGAGATGGCGGCTGAGAAATGGCCGGCGCCTTCGCCTGATCGGGAGCCGATTCCGATGGGATCGACTGGGTATGAGGCAAGGTCGGTGTTTCCACCACAGGGATCGGAGCCGGATCGGGTTGCCGTACTGGATCAGGTTGCCGTTCTGATTTGGAAACAGGCTCTTTGGCAACGGCTGCCCGTTCCTGAGGCTCCGGCGGCTGAGTTTTTCTCACTGCTCGAAACCACCCCCAGGCCACCGCCACCGCCAAAGCGGCAATGCCCAGCACCCATAGCCAACCTCCAAAGAATTCACTCGTCGGGGTGCGGTCGGCGGCAACAACGGGGGCCGACTGCGGCGATTCCGGTGCCAGTGGTGGTGATGGTTCAAGCGCCGGAGCAGCAGGCTCAATAACGTCCGTCATTGGGGGCCGCACCGTCGAAGCCACAATTTTCTCGGAAACTCCACCACGGGTCAGCTCTCCGGGTGCTTTCCAAGTTAGCTCGTTCTCAGTGTTCTGTGGCCGAATGGCTTCCGCCGGAACGGGTTGAGCCAGGACTTCTACCCGATTGCTTCGGCCATTCAATAGCGTTCGAAACCTATCAGCCTGGGCCGCCCGGAAGGCTTCGTAATCCCGAATTTGCTCGGCGATGATTCGTCGGGCCTCGGCCAACGGGATCGCCAAGGCCATGCGTGCGTCGGGGATTTTTAAGACGGCACCGGCCGGCAGGCGATTGACATTACCGCCGCCGAATACTTCAGGGTTCCGCCGCAAAAGGGCCACGAGCATTTGGTCGAGCGAAACCTCCGCCGGCAATCGCACCACGGCGATCTCGCTCGCCGTATCGCCGGGCTGAACCTCGACTTCTTCACCGCGCGCGTCACCGCTCACAGAGGGCTGGGCCTCGGTTCCGCTGGCACGAACTGAAGCCTTGAGTGCCTCGGTTGCGCTGGAACGAGTCTCTCGTGCAGGCGCAATCGCCGCAGATTGGCTCAACACGCTCGGCAACCAGAGGAGCGCAGCACACCAAAGCCCCGCCCTGAGAGGAGAGGCCACCTTTCGATGGGATGCGTCGACAGACGGGTTCAGTGGCACCATGGCGGAGGGCTCGCTTGCGGCGGAATGACTCCAACTCATTTTAGCCTCGGGTTATTAGGCCCTCGCTTGTCGCACAACTGAAGCTCGACGACAGACGGCACTCTGGACCCGACTGCAGATGAATTGGCCTAGAGACGGACGCTGCCCGAAGGATTTCGGCGAATCAAGGGCGTTGGGTTTGTTGACTCAACAGAAATCCGAGCAGGTGGTTGAAGTCGGCCGGGGGAACCGCCTCGGCAAAATTGTCGGGCATCAGAGAGGTTTCCGATTCCCGGACTTCGCGAATTTCGTTGCGGGGGATTCGTTGCTCTTGGCCGGTGGCATTGATGTAGATCCGCTGCTGCCCCTCCTCTCGACGGAAAAGGCCCGTCACCAAATCCCCATTGTGAAGGGTCACGATGCTGTAGCGGAAAATCCGGTCCACATTACGGTTAGGATCAAGCACATCTTCGCACAGGCGCTCCAGGCCACGATGCCCGACGCCATCGAGCTGCGGGCCCACTAGGCCGCCCTGCCCTCCCATCGAATGGCATGGCCTGCAATGAGTCTCGAAAATTCGAGCTCCAGCCTTCACGTCGGGGCTGGATTTTCGGAACGCTGCCTGCCGATCGGCCACCAATTCCAAGCGACGTTTGGAGTCTGGGTCTGCGGCAGTTTTCGACTGAAACCGATCCTTTTCATTCGGCCGAATGGCCAAGAGTCGCTCTTGAACAGACCGTTCGGCCAACAGCGCCGCTGGAGCGCGCCCGTCGCCTACGGCCTGGAGCAAACTCTCGGATCCTTCGAGCGAGCCCCCCAGAGCGGCGGCGATGGGAATGGCCGAAGCAAACGGGGCTTCGCGCAACACTCTCAATAAAATGGGAATGCCCGTCTTGGGCCGGAACCTCAGTACCGCTTGAGCGACCGCAGCCCGCTGATCCCGCGAGACCGATGCCTCGCGCAGGAGTGATTCAGCCAGCAACTCGGCTTCCGGGTCGGCGAGTTCGAACAAGGCTCGAACACTGGCTACGCGCACGGAGACGGAAGTTTCGCCTGCCTCGGATTTGCCGGCACGACGTCGGAGTGCCTGGGCCGCATCGCGTATCCCCAGCCTCCCCGCCCACTCGATGGCAAAGAGGCTCTGATCGGGAGTCGATTGCGCATCGCCCAAAAAGCCCACCACCAAGTCGACTCCCCACCGTTGCAATTTAGGTCCCAAAGCCAGTCCTCGTTGGGCCATCCCCTGCTCCATCGCCAAAAACAGGTTGCGCTGCCCTGCTCGATCGAGTGAGGCCGTTGTCCGGAATACGCCCACCAATGCCTCCAAGTCGGCCGTCGCTCCGTGCCGAGCGCTGTGCTGCAACTGCTCCATGAAGCCGGAATCTGAGGGGCGTCGGTGCTTCAAGTATTCGAGAAGAAATCCCGCCGATTCTGAGGAGGGAATGGCCAGACAGACCTCGGCCACTGCGGCCTGGGAGACGGCATCACCCAGGGATGACTGGCGGAATCGCCGGAACACTGTTTCGTCAAGCAACTGGTCTCTCAGAGCCTTGCGAACTTGATACACGAGATGGGTGTCCGCTTCAGGGGCGACGTCTCTCAAGGCTAAAAGCGGGGCGAGGTTGTCGAAGCTGGGGTGGCGAGCCAGCGCATCGGCCGCCGCACGCACCACGGGCGCCGACGGATCTCGGAGGGCTGCCCTCACGAGGCCGAGGTCCGGCTCCTGCCAACGACGACGTTCTACAAGGACTCGCACAGCATGGAGCCGCAGCAATGCTTCGGAATCCTTGGCGGCCGTCGCCAACTCGGTCGGACGCAGAAGTTCCCGACGCTCCAAAATCCATAGGGCCCCGACCCGAAGCGAAACCGGTGCCGAACGCGTTGTCAGGGCGGTGCGCAACGTTCCCTCGATGGAGGCATCCCAGTCTTTCAGGTCGCAAAAGTGATTCAGCACGGCCAAGCGGTGGGCAAAGCTCGGATCGGCGAGTCGTTGCACTTGTTCCGCCGGGGCGAGATTCCGAAAATCACTGTGTTGCCTCAGAATGGGGCGGCCGTCGGTTGCCTTGCGCACCACCCGCCAAATCCGCCCGCTGCTGCGATCCCGTCCCGGATGCGACAGGGGCACCTCCACATGGGCGATGATCCGGTTGTAGAAATCGGCGATGTACAACGCACCGTCGGGCCCAAACTGCACGTCCACCGGGCGAAACCAGGGGTCGGAGGTGCTTACCAAATCGGGCATCTCGTGGGCGATGCGGGTGGAACCACGATCCTCGATGCGGTCGCGGTTCACCCGGCTGGTCACCACATTGCCCAAGAGAAAATTGCCCTGAAACTCCGCAGGCCACAGCGGTTCATCGCAGTAGTTGAGGCCGGCAATGGCCGTGGATCCATGGTTGTGCCACAGCATTTGCGGCGCGTAGCCCAGACCGTCGTGTGGTTTGCCGAACACGGGATAGAACCCGCCATGGATGACCTGATAAATGGGCATCGAGTGGCAGTCGGAGGTGAAGAGGTTGCCCAGCGGATCGAAGCAGAGGCCAAAGACATTGGCTTGCCCATCGCCCACCTTCTCAATCCGGGACCCATCGCCCTGGAAGCGGAAGGTCGATCCGCGCATTTCCAGCAGGTGTCCGTCGGTGCCCTTCACGCGCGTCTGGTTGCCCACACCCTGCCCGCCATACAACCATCCGTCGAAGCCTCGTCGGAAGTTGTTGGCGAGGTTGTGGGTGTCGGTGACGCCAAAGGGACCGTAGAGCACTTCGCGGCGGTCAGCCCGTCCGTCGCCATCGGTGTCTTGAAGGCTGAGCACATTCGGGATGCTGAATACCACAGCCCCATCGCGGAACGGCGCCACGGCATCGGGCATGCTCAAGCCATCGGCAAACACAGTGTTACTGCGGGCCCGGCCGTCGGCCCCAAACTCAGACAGAACGCGAATCACGTCACTGGGTGCCTTGTTGGTGGCGCTCTCAATGGGATAGGCCCGCGTCTCGGCAATCCACAACCGCCCGCTCACATCGAAGCTCATGCTGACCGGCTTACCGATCTCCGGCTCGGACGCCACCAACTGAACCTCAAAGCCTTCCGGCACCACAAACGCTCGCGACGCCTCGGCCGGACTCCGCCACGGAGTGGACCGAATCATCTCATCGAAGGCGGGATCCGATGCCAAAACCGACAGCACCGATGCCAAGGTCCCAATACACGACAGGAGGACCCGCCGCATCGGCCAGAAATTCAACGCCGCCCCCAAGACCAGTCGACGGGCAGGCTTTAGGAAAGCGGGTGGGTTCATGAACTGCCGTAAGCAAACCCCGGAAAGCACAGCCTTGCAAACCCAGCGGACTTCGTTCGAAGGCGTTCCGGGCGTTACAACTTCTGCGCAATTGAGTGCCGGGTAACGGGTTGGTGTTGAATCGACCGGGAACCTTGATAGCGTAGCAATCATGATCCCAAGAACTGTCTCTAGGTACCCCCGTATTCGCGGATCTGAATTCCTGGAACGGGCGGCCGCCTTCACATTGATCGAACTTCTGGTGGTGATTGCCATCATTGCCATTCTCGCCGGGATGCTCTTGCCGGCCCTGGCCAAATCGAAGACACGGGCCCAATCCATCCAATGCCTGAGCAACCAGAAGCAACTCACCTTGGCGTGGCAAATGTACACCGACGACCACTCCGACAACCTCGTCTGGAATGATCTCACGCCCGACGGGTCCGGTTGGGTCCGCGGCATCATGGATTATTCTGCGGGCAACACCCACAACACGAACCTCGCCAACCTCATCAACCCCAATTACGCCAAGCTGGCTCCCTACACGCAGTCGCCGGGCATCTACCGCTGCCCGGGCGATCGCAGCATGGTGACCATCGGTGGCCGGCGAATACCTCGGGTCCGCAGTTTATCGATGAGTCAGGCGATGAATTCCCGCGATGACTGGCTCAGCTACATAACCAAGGCTAAGTACGTGGTGTTCCGCAAGGGGAGCGACCTCAACCGCATGGGGGCATCGCAGGCCTACGTGTTCATCGATGAGCACCCGGACAGCGTCAACTACGGGGATTTTGCCGTCTCGATGAGCGACGGCGCAGCCCCCGGTTCCATCTACATCATCGATTACCCGGCCAGCAATCACGGCTCGTCAGGAGCGCTCAGTTTCGCCGACGGGCACGCTGAGATCCACAGGTGGATAGACCCGCGCACCGTGAAACCGATGCTCCTCAAGCCCATGACCCTGGTGGTGCAGTCCCCAGGGAATGCCGACATGCGTTACATGTCAGACCACGCCTCGGTCCGGCTAACCAATTAATCTAGGGCCCTCTGTCCTGCCGGGCCACCTCTGCACTTGCCACACAGCGAGGGATTCCGCCGTACTAGATCGATGAAACCCTTCCTCAACGGTCGCCGTGTTTGGGTCTTCCTCGTGTGGGTGTTGACGGTGTCCAGCACTCGAGGCGATCTCCCCTCGACGCGTGAAGAGTTTCTGCGCATCGACCGGGTTTGGGATCTGGAACTGAATCTGACGCCCGAGGCCTGGGAAGCCATGGAACCCAGCCCGGGAGCGATGAACCCGGAAGGCTTCCGACCCGGCCGAGATCCGGGAGGCCCAGGGCCTGAAAACCGAGATCCCGGACCCAACCGGCCGCACATCCCCGGTTCCGATCGCGAGGGCCCGCCTCCGCAAGGTCGTCCTGGCCCTTTCCAACAGGGACCCGGAGGCATGCCTCCTCCTGGAGGGTTCGAGTTCCCCTGGGTTCTCGGCAAGGTGACGGTGGGCGGGGTCGTATTTACCAACGTCGGGGTGCGCTTTAAGGGCAACAGTTCGTTCAACGGATCCCGCGGCTCGCTCAAGCGTCCCTTCAAGCTGGATTTCGACCGCCACGTGCCCGGCCGGACTCTCGCGGGCCTCGAGGAACTCTTTCTCAATAACAACGCCAATGACCCCTCCCAACTGCGAGAATCGCTGGCCTATTCGGCCTTCGCCAAGGCTGGGGTCCCTGCTCCGCGAACCACGGGCCTGCGGGTCTGGCTACGGCGCGGTGATAGCGAGCCCCGCCAGTACCTCGGACTTTACACGGGCGCCGAACCGGTCGAGGGGGATTTCCTCAAGCGGCATTTTGGTTCCAAACGCGGGCTCCTCACCAAGCCGGAGCGAGTCCGTGGTCTGAAATACCTGGGCGACCGATGGTCGGCCTATACCGCACGCTATGAAACTCGATCAACCGTCCGAACGGCCGATGCGCGCCGGTTCATGCGCTTGCTCCGGGACTTGAATGAGTCCACCGACCCGACCTTCGTCGAAACCATGAAACGCGAGGTGGACCTCGACGGTTTGCTGCGCTTCGTGGCGGTGAATGCCTGGCTGGCCAACTACGATTCCTTCCTCGGCAACGGCCATAACTACTACTTGTTCATGCCTTCCGAAGGTCCGTTGCACTTCATCGCCTGGGATTTGAACGAGGCCTTCGGACGCCATCCGATGGCGGGCTCGGCCCACGAGCAGGCCAGCTTCTCTATCCTGCACCCTGCGGTGGCCCCAAATGCGTTCCTCGAACGGTTCCTCAATCAACCCGAATGGCGGGACCGGTATCAAACCTTGGTTCGGTCCCTGGGCGACGGCTCCGGAGCTTGCTCGACCCAAAGCCTGTTGGCCGATTTGGCCATCCTACGGAAGGCACGCTCGGAGGCGCTGGCCGACGAACCTCGCGGAGGCTTTGGCGGAAGGCAGGGCGGAGGCCCCGGGCGCGAGGAGTTCCCTCCGGGCAACCGTCCCCGACGACCTGATGAACAGCGCCTGGAATCGGGCCCGCCCCAGGGGGCCGCAGTTCGCCCGAACTCACAGCCAGGGGAATCCCCGGAACGTCGTCCGGGACCGAGGTTCGACAACACCCCGCTGGAGGACTGGATTCTGGAGCGGCATCGACAGGTGCAAACCGAACTCGATGGCCATCGGACAGCGCCCGCACCCCGGTTGCGTCTAGGCGGACCCGGACCCCGACCGCCGGGGCGGTTGAACGAGCCCGCCACCGGAGGTCCCGATCCAATTCCCCGACCCCGGCCGGATGGATCTCCAGGTCCAGGTCCGCGAGAGCACGAGGGCGACCTGAGAAAACCGTGATTGGTTTTTTAGCGAGGCACCTTCAGCGAGGCGGCCTGGAAACGCTTCAGGTCTGCGTCGTTGGCCCTCACGGTCTGGCTCTGGATGTAGGGCGGCATGCGGCCGATGCGCATCGTGTCGGGTGAGACGAACCGCCACGACTCGGCGTGGCCATCGGCAAAGCTCAGCGTGGCGGCACCCGCATGGCGCACTGACGGAAAATCGACCCACAACCACTCTCCGGGCTGCGTCACGACAAAGCGCGCGTTCTCGATGCTGTTCTCGTGTTCATCCAAGAAGACGAAAGCCTCGGACGGGGTGGGCAGTACAATTTGCGAGAGCTTATGCCAGCAACTGAGGTCCTGCGGGTCCGGCAGGTCATTCATTGAGGCGCTCATGGAAACGCTCCGCGATCGCGGGATCTTCCGGGCATCCCTCACCGTCGATCGATCAGCCGGGCAGTGGTAAATCCCTGAAGCTTGGTTGTAAGGAAAGAGCAACCCCCGACGGATGTTGAAGTCGTTGGTGTCGGTGAAGGCGTTGCCCACGACCCAAGTCCGTGCGGTGGCATTGGCTCCTTCACGACCTCCCGTCAGCACGGTTTCGTTCGGCGGCAACTCCTCCTTGAAGTCATCGATGTACAACAACCAAGCCAGGTTGAGCTGACGGTAGTTGCTCAGGCACTGGGTCCGCAGGGCCTTATTTTTGGCCTTTCCCAGCGCGGGCAACAGCATCCCGGCCAGAATCGCGATGATGGCGATGACCACCAGCAACTCAATCAGAGTAAAGGCACTCAGACGCTGCGAACGATTCTTCCGGGCATTGAGCGCGGGGCTTTGCGACACGGATAAATTCATGGATTACTGGGTCTGCTTGGCGATGTTTCAGCCACTGGATCGCCATTCACCGCCCTGTGTAGCTGGACCCTAGAGGCGTGAAAACCAAGATTCTCTGAAAGCCGATGGATAAACCCGATACCGCCCGATTTTGCGATTCGCCATTGCCGAGGTCCCCCATTCCGCTCTGATCCTTCGCACTCCCACGCGTTGTCCCAATGCCCCTACCGAGTTTGCCAACCCCTTGCCGCCCATGATGGATTCCCGTCCCCCTGCTCTCCCGCGCTGGGCTTGGCTCACCGTGTGCCTGCTCGCGCCCATCGCCCTGCTCAATTATCTCGACCGCCAGATGCTCGCGGCCATGAAAAGCTCGGTGATGACCGACATTCCCGACATCGGTTCGGAGGCCAACTGGGGGCGGATGCTGGGACAATTCAAGTGGGTGTATGCCTTCCTGAGCCCTGTAGGCGGTTGGATTGCCGATCGGTTCGGCCGACGGATCACCATCTGCGGTAGCCTCTTTGCATGGTCGGCGGTCACCTGGTGGACCGGGCATGTCCACTCGTATGGAGAACTCCTCACCGCACGATCCCTCATGGGTATTAGCGAGGCCTTCTACATTCCAGCAGCCTTGGCTCTCATTGCCGATTATCATACGGGGGAAACCCGTTCCCGGGCGGTGAGCTATCATCAAATGGGGATTTATTGCGGGGTGATCCTTGGAGGTTTCACCGGCTATGCGGCCGAGATGCCCGGCCTGGGTTGGCGGGGAGCCTTCGGGTGGAGCGGCGTGGTGGGCATGGCCTTGGCGGTACCGATGTTATTCTTCCTCAAAGATCGGCCCCGTCAGGAGGCCGCGCAATCAGACTCCGCAGCGGGCTTGGGGAGCGTCCGTGCCTTGCTCACCAACCGTTCCTTCCTGCTGCTGGTGCTTTATTTCACGCTGCCGGCACTGGCCGGTTGGGTGGTGCGCGACTGGATGCCGGCCATCCTCAAATCAGAATTCAAGATCGGCCAAGGCAAGGCCGGTGTCTCAGCAACCCTCTACTGGCAATCCGCCGCCATCGTGGGGGCCTTCGTGGGTGGATGGCTGGCCGACCGCCGAATGCGAAAAACTCCGCGGGGGCGAATCCATGTCAGTGCTCTGGGCATGCTGATGATCATCCCGGCACTATTCGGAGTTGGGTTTTCTCCGCAAACGGGCGAACTCTGGGTGGCGGTGGCTTTTCTAATCCTCTTTGGTCTTGGCTGGGGATTCTTTGACACCAACAACATGCCCATCCTCTGCCAGGTGACTCTCCCGGAGCAGCGGGCCACCGGCTACGGGCTAATGAATTTGGTGAGCATCGGTTGCGGTGGACTGGCAGATTGGGGCTTCGGTCTCATGCGCGATCGGCACCTGCCGCTGGCGGCCATCTTCAGCGTGTTCGCCTCTGTGGCGTTGGTTTCGGTGTTTCTGGTCCTGATGATTCGACCCACGGAAGTACAGCCACCCTCCGACGCTACTTCCCCCGGACAACCCTAACCCCAGCCCCGCATTGACGCAGGGTGCTCGCCTCCCTGAGCGTCTTGATTATGCTCCCCACCGTCAGAACAGGCCGGACCCATTGGATCGCCACGGCGTGGATGACGTGCGCCCTCGTGTCGGCCTTGGCCGGCGACTGGCCCCAATGGCGCGGGCCCACTCGAACGGGACGACCGGCCGCCAACGAAGCGGTGTTAACCCAACTCCCATCGGCTCCTCGCGTGGTGTGGTCCATCGCCGCGGGTCCGGGATATGCATCGCCCATCGTGGCGGGCGGTCGGGTCTTTGCCATGGAAGCTCAAGACGGCAAGGAGGTCTTGAGAGCCTTGGATGCCGCCTCGGGTGCCGAACGGTGGAAAGCCGTTGTCGACGAAACCTTCACCGACTCCCAGGGACCCGCTGCTCCGCGCTGCACGCCCGTGGCCTCCGAAGGTCGAGTGTATGCCCAATCCTGCCGGGGCAAGTTGACCTGCTTTGCAGCCGCCGATGGCAAAACGCTGTGGTCGGTCGACTACACGAAGGATTTCGCCGCCACCTTCGTGGGTGAGAAAGGCAACTCCCAGGGGGCTATGCGCCATGGCAACAATGGGTCTCCCTGGGTGGAGTCCGGGTGGTTGTGGGCTTCGGCCGGATCCACGAATGGCGCTGGCATGGTGGCGCTGAATCCGCAGACCGGAACGCTTCGCTGGAAGGGCGGCCATGAGGTCGCAGGATATGCGGCTCCGATGGTGGGAACCCTTCTGGGAGTGCGTCAGGTGGTGAACTTCATGGCCGACGCCGCCGTCGGGTTTGATGCGCAGAGCGGCCAGGTGCTGTGGCGGTATCCGCTCAAAACGGCCTTCGCTCGGCACGTGATGACTCCGCTTATTGTCAACGACCGGGTGATTCTTGGGTCCCATCAAACGGGCCTCATGAGTCTTCAGTTCGCTCGCAACGGCGAGCGCTGGTCGGTCTCCGAGGTCTGGAACTCCAAGGAGGCCGCCCCCAACTTCTCCTGCCCGATCGTCGTCGGAGATCGCATCGTGGGGCTTGGAGCGCAGCGCGAGTTAGTGTGCATCGGCATCGATGACGGGAAGGTTCGTTGGACCCAGTCGGGCTGGATCACCAGTGCCGCCGACAAATCCCACGCCGGATTCATCGCCCTCGGCGGCACGTCGGCGCTCCTGCTCAGCGATAGCGGCGAACTCATCGTCTTCGACGCCGGAGGCGCCTCGTGCCGCGAGCTCGGTCGGGCCCAGGTGTGCGGAGTGAACTGGTGCAATCCTGCTCTTGCAGAAGGCCGCTTGTACCTCCGCGATGGCCTGCGCAATGCCGGACATTGGATGTGCGTCGACCTGACTCGTTAGACCGGTGACCTAAGGTCAGCGGGCCAATGACTGTTTCCGATCGAGCCATCGAAGGTGGGTACAGCAGTCTTGCGAGTGCAGTGGGTTGGGCTAGTCTCGAAGAAATTTCCCGGTTCGCTGCATCCGGGCCGTCATGCGAAATGGATGCATCCATTTCCGGGCTTTCAGCGGATAGAAGAACACCAGTCTGTTTGTATGAACACTTTTTACCCTCTCCATTGGAAATTCCTCAGCCTGCTGTGCCTCCTCTTCGGTGCACTGACCACGGCCGGACTGCAGGCGCAGACTCCCCAGGATCCGGGGCGCTCTGTTCAGGTGTTTCTCACCGCACCGGCGGTCGCCACGCAGCCCTCTTCTGGACCCCTGAAACTCGAGGCCGTCGCCATCGATCCCGTCGGTGGACCGATTACCCAAGTGGAGTTCCTGGCCGATGGTCAGGTGATCGCTCGGTCGGACCGCAGCGGCGATGTGTTCATCACCGTCATCGGACTCAAGGTATTGCATCAGGCCGTCTGGGAGTAACCCACCCCTGGCCCCCATGTGCTGGAGGCGCGCGCCGTGCAAAACCTAAAGACCTTGGCCACGTCGGCACCGATCCGCGTAATCATCGGCACCGGGATCCTTCCCACTCCGGTAGATCCCCCAGTCATTCCCATTATCCCGCCCAATCTCCCGTCCGTAGATCTGAACGTCCTCGATCCGATGGCCATGGAATCCGATCCCAAAGATTTGATGACCTTGGAATTCCGCCGGACCGGCGACGTGTCGAAACCCCTTCGGGTGTATTTCAAAATCGGCGGATCGGCCGACTGGAACACGGACTTCACGGTTATCCCAGGAGGGTTGAAATCGGAACCAGTGAGCGATCCCAACCTCGGCCTGTGGGTGCAATCGGTGGTCATTCCGGCCGGGTCGGCCGTCGGAAAACTCCCGCTGGCACCGATCCCGGATGACAAGGTCGAGGGCGACGAAGTCTTGTATCTGTCAGTGATCCCGAAACCCGCGACCGTGAACGACGGTCCGGAAGCTTCCGACTACCAGCCCGGCACCAACCCCGCCGCCCGAGTCCTCATTCGGGACTCGATCCTGCCCACGCCATCTGATGCGCCGATGATCCGCATCTTCGCCGATCAATCCGTCACTTCGGAGCCCAATCCCCGAATTCGGGTCCGTCCCGGACGCATTGTTTTCCAGCGATTGGACAACCCTGCCGAACCCGTCCGCATCCGCTACGCCGTCGGGGGCAGTGCGCGCAATGGTGAGGATTTTTCCCTGCTCGACGGAGACCTCACCTTGGGAGCCGGAGAAACTGAAGCCGAACTCCTCATTGGCGCTCTGGAAGACGGACTCCAAGAGCCGGAGGAAACCGTGGTCATCAAACTCATGGATGATCCGTCTTACCGGCTTGATCCGTCCAGTGCTTGGGCACAGGTCACCATTTTCGATTCCACCGAAACCACCACGCCGCTCCTAAATATGGTCACTCCCACCCGCGGCGAGCGACTGCGGATCGGTAGCGAATGCTCCCTGAAACTCGTGGCGGTAGACCCGAACGGATTCCTTCCGGTGGTCTCTTTCTGGGCCAATGACAAACCCATCGGCGAGTCCCGGATCCAGTTTATCCGTGCCCCCGATGCGGGAACACCCATCGAGCACAACCTGATTTGGAAGATCGACTCGGAAGGCCCCATCCGACTGGAGGCCGTCGCTGTGGACGCATCGGGGAACCGGGTGGCTTCAGCTGCGGTTTTAATCCTGGGTTTGCCAGCGACCGATCCCATCGAACGCAGTGTGATTCCGGCCGACAACGCACCCGCCGACGGTGTCCTTTCTGACATGGAATGGCAGATCTACGCCCAGTACTGGCGCTACGGATTCCCACTGCCACCGCAGGCAACCCCCGCGCCCATTGGGCACCTGACCCGAGCGGGTTTCCTCTGGCGATCCGGTGGTGCCTATCGGTACGACGCCTCCGTCGGCTCATTCCCCCTGGGATGGATCCCCCTCGAAAGCTCTGTCGGCAATTCAGGCACTGCAAGTCCGCTGTCCCCTTTATCGGGGTTGGACGGCATTCTGGGCACCAACGGGACCCCGGATCGCTCACCCACCTCCTACCTCCTGGGTGAATGGGCCCCCGAATCGGCTGATTTCGTGACTTTGAAGATTTATTTGGGTCCAGCAGCGAGCACCCGTTGCCAGGCCGCTGAGATTTTCGTGGGACGCAACGCTGTGGTCACAGCCATTTCGTATGACGGGACATTCGATCCGAAGACGGGGATCCTTCGATGGGGACCCTTCTTAGATGACACCCTCCGTGGATTAAAGGCCTCCGTCTCAAGGGCCAACGCCTTAGAGTTCTCCGGTCTAGGGTCCTTTGATGGCATTGATCAGAAGATGGTGTTTCATGCATTGAAATCCATTGCGAACGGCCCTGCGTGGATGTCCGCTCCCCGCTTGACGGCTATTCCCGCCTCGGCCCAGGGAGATGTCCGCTTGGTGCTCCTCGGCGCCGCCAACGGCAGTGCAATGGATCTGGAAGTCTCTGAAGACATGGTCCAATGGCGACGCATCGGAACGATGCTCGGCAATGGCGAATCGCAACTCCAAGTAGACACCGATGCGGGAGCTTCCACGCGGCGCTTTTACCGGGTCATTCCTCGTCAGCGTTGAGGGCCCTATCTTGCCTCTTCGATGGATGTATCTAGTTCCAGGTTTTCAGCGGAAATAAAACCACCCTGCACCTCGGCTACTCATCCTCTCGAGTTTTTGTGAATCAAAAACCCGTCGGGTTGAGAGGCTTGCGGCTAGTTTCAGCTCGTCGTTGCGATTCTAGGAGTATTGGTCGCCATCCAAGCCCGGACCGGCGGCCAGCGCATCGACATCGACCGGGAGCCCCACAGCTCCCTCACCTCAGTGCGAATCTAGGGTAACGACGGCGTCTGGCGCACACCGTAAAAGGCACTACCCAGTCCGAAGAGATCCGCAGAGAACCTGCCCTCGCATCAAGGATGTTGGGCTGGAACCTTATAGCCGCGGTGCCACGTCAGGGTCCAGAGACGATCGAGCTGAATGGCTTCAACGTGGCCGTCGACCAGAGCGAAGTTCACCGCACCCGGAATCTTGGAACCGGGCGACACGGTAACCGTGCCGCGAAAGGATGAACCATGACGCGAGATACAGAAACGCTGCATCATCGCCTCGTTGCCACCCGCCGCCAGATTCCGAGCCGGACGGTCGGTAGCCAATGGCCAGGAATCGGCCCAATTACTGTCCCCAAAGATCGGGGTGGTGACCGGAACTTCGTAACTACTCTCCTTGGCAAACGCCTTGGTTGGATCGCTGGCTCCCTCGCCTTCCGGGGAATACTGCCAACCATTCATGCCGTAGCTGCTCTCGAAACCGGTGTTCC
Organism: Verrucomicrobiales bacterium; assembly: GCA_005805505.1. Classification (GTDB taxonomy): domain Bacteria; phylum Verrucomicrobiota; class Verrucomicrobiia; order Limisphaerales; family UBA9464; genus SXXZ01. Next base: position 17,599 of record SYMJ01000242.1, read on the forward strand.
ATTGCACCGGGGATTTGACCGGGCCGTACCAAGCGGCCGTGGCCGTCCCCATGGCCTCGCCCGTCAAATTGCGGTTGGCAGGAATCGGTGCCGTGGGACATATCCGAATCTTGTCGGAAGGCACGTTGTTGGTCCTCAGAACGGCCATCCAGAATTTGGATGGCGTGTAGGCCACCGGGAAGGTCTTACCGGTGTCGTTGAGGTACATAAAGAACCCCAAGCCCATTTGCTTGAGGTTGTTGAGACACACTACCGAGGCCCCCCGCTGCTTGGCACGACTGAGCGCCGGTAAAAGCATCCCAGCCAAAATCGCAATTATGGCGATGACCACCAGCAACTCTATCAAGGTGAACGCCTTGTGGCTGAGGCCGGCAGGTCGATCCGTTGAACGGGATTTTGAAACGGGCGTTGTGTTCATGGGGAGGAGATCACTGAGGTTGGCTGGCGATGCAAAAGAGATGGGTGTCTCCACGGAGGATGAGCCGATCCATCGCGGGCACAGGGCTGGCGATAATGCGCTCACCCATAGGGTTTTCTGAAAGAAGCTTAAAGGCGCCGCCGACCTGCGCGGCAAAGACCACCCCATCCTCTCGGGCCGCATAGAGGATCCCATTGGCCACGACCGGGGATGCGTAATAGGGGGCCGTCGCCTTGGGCAGTGTTCCCGTCCACAGCGTCTTTCCCGTGCTTGGATCCATGCAGACGACTTCTCCGCGGTGACGCAGCAAGTAAGCTCGTCCCTCGGCCACGGCCGGAGCAGCAACAAAAACCCCAAGATCATGCCGCTCCCAAATACGGTGTGTCTGGCTCACATCGCCGGAACCCCCCAAGCGAATGCCGTAAAAATGTGCCTGACCCGGACGATCATCACGCCCCACCGGTACCAAAAGAGTGTCTCCATTCAGGACCGGCGAAGCGATCGCTGGCCAGTAGCCGGTCCCTGCGGGGTTGAAGCCTCCGGCCGTCCAGAGAACCCGTCCATCGTCGAGCGCATGGGCCGTCAAATGATCCGCTCCCCAAATGACCACGGCCGTTTTGCCTGCATGATCAATTCGCAAGGGCGTGGCGTATCCGTTGTTGTTCTCGGCGGGCACGACAAAATTGCGCGCCACCTTCCAGCGTAGATCGCCGGTTTTCCGCTCAAAGGCTGCCACCCACGATTCGCCGTCATGCAATCGGCTAAGGATGACCGAATCACCGACAATCAACGGAGAGGTCCCGGAATCCCAATAGAGTTTTTCCGCACCGAAGCGCTCGGTCAAATCGACCTTCCAGAGAACCTTCCCCTCGAGACTCACCGCGGCGAAGTGACCGCTCTTGAACTGCGCATAAATTGCTTGGCCATCGGTCACCGGAGACGCATTGCAACTCGATCCCAGTGTTCGGTGACGCGGATCGACGAGGGGGCCGACCGGAGCCTCCCATAGTTTGCGTCCCTGCAAATCGAAGGCCAGAAAGGCGTCCTGCCCCGCCAAGGGTGAAGTGAGGTAAATCCGCCCCCCGGAGACAACCGGCGTAGAGGTACCCTTCCCTGGCAACTCAGTCTTCCAAGCCACCGAATCCAAAGACCATCGTTGCGGAAAACGTCCGGAGATTACACTGCCTTGAGCCGAGGGCCCGCGCCAAGAAGGCCACTCTCCGGGAACCGCCGCCACCAACGACACGCCCATCAACCACCCTACGCACACTGCTTTTTTCCACGGGGTCATGAAGGAAAACCTAACCATGTCGCAGGGATAAGGAAGCCCCAGATACAGAGTTCGCCGACAGCGATTTCTACTGGAGCGCTCGTGCGGGCTGCGCCTTCTTGAGTCACACCCTCAGTTTCCTCCCAACTGAATCGCTCCGGTCTACGCCAGCGCCCCTGCAAAAGCAGGAACTTCCCTAGACACGATTCACCAACCCAGACCCCACAAAATCCACCGCCGCTCGGAGGCCCAGATTGATGCGCCTTGATCTGAGGGCTGGACCGGTCGAGCGTTGGCCCGGTTTCATCCTATACCCTTCCATGACCACGCCTCTCCGCATCGGCATCATCGGCACCGGCTTTATCGCAGACGTCATCGCTCACGCCCTGCGAGGCACGACCGAAGTAACTCTGAACGCAGTGGCCAGTCGGCGGGCCGAGACGGCCTTCGCCTTTTCCTTGAGGCACGGATCGGTCCCGGTTCTTGAGTCATGGGAATCCCTGCTCGAATCAGGGACCGTGGACGCGGTCTATGTGGCCACACCCACCTCCGTCCGAGAACCCATCTGTCTGGCGGCGGCGGCCAAGGGCTTGGCTGTCCTGGCCGACAAGCCCTTTCTCAACCGAGACTCGCTGCAGAGAATCACCCAAGCCTGCGCCCAGGCCGGCGTGGCATTCCTCGATGGCACACACTTCACCCACCACCCGCGCACCCAGGCGGTCCGCGAGGCATTGCCGCTAAAAACAGGCACCCTCCAAGGGTTGCGGACCTCGTTCTTCTTCCCGGCCCTCGACCGGAACAACATCCGACTTCAGCCGGACAAGGAGCCCACGGGCGCCATCGGCGACATGGCCTGGTATTCCATGAGGGCCGTCGTCGAGTACTCCGGCAGCGATGCACCGGTCGCCGAGTGCCGCAGTTGGGCCCAACGGGACGCGGTGACGGGCGGATGGATTCGTGGCACGGGCTTCGTCCGGTTGAGCGATGGATTCACGGCGACTTGGGATGCGGGCTACACGGTGGGTGCCTGCCTGATGGATCTGGACCTCATGGGAACCCAAGGAGTCATTTCCATGGATGACTTCGTGCTCGATTGGGAGGGCGGCTTTGGCAGCCCTGACACCACTCGACCGGTTGGATTCACCCACCGCTTCGGCATGGCCAACCCGGCCACCTGGGTACGCACCGAGACCCCGTCCCCTCAACGCCAGTCCACCCGAATGCTCGAAGCCTTCGCCCGATTGGCGCGGAATCCCCGCGGTCCGGAGGTGGCCCAAAGCATTCGCCGCAGTCTTCGCACACAGGAACTCGTCGATGCTGTGGTTGCCTCGCTGCACGATTGATCCAGTCGCCTCTGCCAGTCTCACCGATTCACCGTCCTGAATCCCA
>SYMJ01000243.1 GCA_005805505.1 Verrucomicrobiales bacterium
GCATTTTCTCGAAGTGCGGCACGAGCCACCGTTCGTCGACGCTGTAGCGGGCGAACCCGCCACCCAGATGATCCCGTATGCCGCCGGCCGCCATGCGCTCACACGTATGGAGGACGGCTTGTACGGCCTCGGCGTCGCCAAAGCGCCGGGCGTAGCGAAGCAGGTAGAGTGGTTGGCTGGGTCGCGGAAACTTAGGAGCGCCTCCGAAGCCGCCATTTACGGGGTCGAACTCGCCCAGCAGCGTCTGGCCACCGCCATGCAATTCCCGAGGGCCTGTAGGGAAGGCGTTGTCCGGATCCTGGACAACCATCTCGCGCAGTCGGGCGGTGAGCTCGCTGGCGGAGGCGATCAAGTCGTCGCGACGGGTCTTCCACAGTTCAACGATGCGCTCCAAGAGGGTCAGGAAACTGGGCTGCCCGTGCTTGGCCTCCGGTGAAAAATAAGTGCCGCCGTAGAAGGGCTGCAGGGTTGGCGTGAGGAAGACATTGAGGGGCCATCCGCCGCCGCCGGTGGTCATCTGCACGAAGCTCATGTGGATCTTGTCCACGTCCGGGCGTTCTTCGCGGTCGACCTTGATGCTGATGAAGTGTTCCTTCAGGTAGTTGCCCACGGCCTCGTTCTCGAAGGTTTCTCGCTCCATCACATGGCACCAATGGCAGGTGGAGTAGCCGATGCTCAGGAAAACTGGTTTGTCCTCGGCGCTCGCTCGGGCGAAGGCCTCGTCTCCCCAGGGGAACCAGTCTACCGGATTGCCGGCGTGCTGCAGCAGGTAGGGAGATTTCTCAGCGGCCAGTCGATTGCGTTGTTCCGATGCGGAGGTCACAGGCTTGGGAGCATATCTTCGGCGATTCTAGGAACAAGCCGGCACCCGGCCCCGATGGGAGAGAGATAGAGGGTCGGTGTCGTCGAGTTCTTGAAAGGATTCGGCCGCTCGGGCTTCCTTGGTCATTCATGGCGTTTGACCTCGACCCCTTTTATCTGAACACCCTGCGGCAATTGGTCCGCGAAGGTGTGATGGATCCTGCGTCGAGCCTGCTTTGTGTGTGCGCCGGGGAACGCGATCATCGAACACTGAAGGAAGCGGGGTTCCCGAATGTGACGCTGACCAATCTGGAGACTCGCTGGGAGTTGCCGAATCCGGGGACTCATCAAGTCGCCTACGGTGACGTAGAGAATTTGACCTTTCCCGACAAGTCCTTCGATTTCGTCATCGCCCACAACGGTTTGCACCACTGCGCCTCACCGCACCGTGGTCTTTTGGAGATGCACCGAGTGTCTCGAAAGGGTGTCTTGGTCTTCGAACCCCGGGATTCGTTACTTTCCCGTTGGGGGGTCCGCTTCGGATTGGGGCAGGATTATGAGACCGCTGCCGTGGCTTTGAGCTATGACCGGGTTAGTGGTGGATGGCGCAACGGTCCGGTCCCCAACTACGTGTACCGTTGGACGGAACGCGAGATTGAAAAAGTAATTCGCAGCGCGACGCCGTGGATGCTCTGCGGATTTCGCTACTTCTATGCAACTCGTCCTCCTTCCGGGGCGGCCAGTCGACGCAGTCCCTGGATTCGCCTGGGGCTTCGGCTGGCCATTCCACTGGCGACGGTGTTGGGTAGATTAATTCCGTCGCAGACCAACTGCTTCGCCTTTCTGGTCACTCAACCGCCGCTGGGCCAGGGCAGCCCTCCGTGGATACGTTGGAATGGGGCAGAACCAACCCTGGACCCTGAGTGGGCTCGGCGTGAGTATCGCCAGTAGAGAGAGCCCGCCTGGCGGGTTGCTCGCAGGGGTGTCTTGAAAAGACATTGAAGGTCGGCTTGGGAAGGGAGTTCTATTGCCCGCACATGGTCGCCGCTCAGGAACAAGTCCAGAAGGCCCTCTTTGGGGTCTTCCTCATAGCTGCATTGCTGCTCTTTGCGGTTTTGCTGGGGTCCGTACAGATCTTGGCGCTCATGGGGTTCGTCGCGGTGATCTGGGCGCTGACGCTGCCCAAGCACGGAACCATGGCGCTGGTTCTGGGGTCGGTGATGATCAACTCATCGCTGTTGGTGCCCTTTGTCTCCGGCCGCCCCTTCTTCTGGGAGGCGAGCTTGATGCTTTCTATTAGTGGGCTGCCCTTGATGTTCGCCATGCGGCGCAATGCCCCGGAGTTCGGGGATCGTCTCCGGGAGTATCGTTGGGTGTTCATTGGCTTGGGCGCTTTCTTTTTGGTGTTGGTCTCCTTGATCAAGTTTCGAGGATTCGGACTGAACGTGCTGGGTCAAGGGCAGGTGGGTGGCCGCGCCTATGTCACCCAAGTCCTCGGATTGCTCTTTCCGATTCTGTACCTGGCCGTGCCGACGACGCCCCAGATGCTCGTCCGTGTCTATGCGGCGCACTGTCTCATGAGCATGTCGTTTCTCGTATCGGACTTTACTCTGGCAGCCGGCGGAACCGGGCCCCTCTGGATGCTGTTGTCGTTCTTCGGTCTTTCCACCGACAGCCTCGCGTTCGAAGTCCAATCCTTGGAGGGCGGCGTTCGACGCTTTCAATCGGTGGCCTTCGTGTCGCGCGATTTGATTTATCTGATGCTGGTAATCAGCCCCGCCACCCGAGCCTTATCATTGTCCTCGGTGATCCGGGTGCTGGCCATCTTGGGGCTCCTCGGCGGAAGCGCCCTGGGCGGTCATCGCATGTCGATGATCATCATTCCATCGGTCATCCTGCTTTCGAGCCTAGCCCAGCGAACTCTTTCGATGGCCAAAGTGGTCGTTTCCACGCTCCTGTTGGGAGTGGCTTTATTGATGACCTACCAGATGGCGCGTCAAATGCCTCACTCGGCACAACGCATGTTGTCGGTGCTTCCAGGAATTGAGATTGATCCGCTGGCCAGTGTGGATGCCGAAAACTCGACCTCAGGCCGAGCCTCCATGCGTCGCATCGCCTTTGACATTGCCCCAAATTTTCTCTGGGTCGGGCGCGGCTTAGGCTTCGTGCCGGACATCAATCACCTCTACACCCACAACGAAATCGACCAGTACGGCATGCTGGAGCAGAGCCTCGATCAGGGCATTTTTTATGCCGGCATTCCTAGCCTGTTGGTGAACCTCGGACTGCCTGGGTTGGCGGGGGTGTTCCTCTTCTTGGGGGCTGTGTCCCTCGTAGCACTTCGAAACCTGCGGTCCATTTTCCGGATGGGCTGCCAATCGACCTTTGACCGTCTGACGTGCCATGTGAGTTCGCTGTGGCTCGTGCAGTTGGTCACTTTCATGATCACCACAGGGGAAGCTGGGTTTTTCATGCAAACCTTCGGCCTCCTGTCCGGGATGGTGATCATCACCCATTGGCACCGCAACCGGATGCTCGCGACGAACGAGCCCACAGCGAAGGCCTTCTTCAATCTTGTGGACCGGTTCCGTGCTCCGATCTCACCGGAGGTTTCCGGGCAGCCGGTGCCCTGATGGCCCGATCGCCTGGCCCCATGATCGCCTCGTCCCGGTCGGAAGCGCACGGTGGAGCCTCCGGGCATTCATCCGGCGTGCGGGGTGTTTCAGTGCTGCACCTGGTGGGTTCCACCCAGGACGACGGCGGCATTCTCACGGTGCTTCGCCACGCCCGCGATCCGGATGGGGTTTTCCGCCATGCGGTTGTGGTTCATCAGGGTTTTGAATTGAAACGGCAGCCACCGTTGGACTTGCGTGAAAGTCGCTGGCTCCTGGCTGAATCCCCCAAGCACCTCTGGCTCTTCGCTCGGGCCTTGGGTGTGGCGATGGAAACCCGTCGCCGCTGCCGTGCCGAACACTGGGACCTCGTTCACGCCCATAGCCGGGGTGGGTTTGCGGCCGCCGTGTTGTTGGCTCTGATGCCCGGAAAAATTCCGATCGTCTTCACCAATCATGCGTTTGCTCGACGGACGGGAATGTACCGTTGGGCTGCCGGCCGGAGAGGCTTGGTGACGGTCGTTCTGAATCCGGCGATGGCAGCCCATTACGAGCTCAAGCCGGAGCCGGGACGCGTGGAGATCATTCCTGATTGTTGTTCGGACGCATTCTTTGAAGGGCCGCTGGTGCGTCCGCCGGGGCCGCGGTCGCGTTTGGCTCTGGTGGGTGTGGGTAACCTGGTCCGCTGGAAGAAGTGGAACCTGGTCTTGGATGCCCTGGGTCGATTGCCGGTGCCGTTGCGTCAACGGGTCCATTTCACGCTCTGGGGCCCCACGCCGGCTGATGCTGATTCCCAGGCCTTCGCCCGGGAGTTGAAGAGCCAGGTCGGGGCTTTTGGGTTGGCTCCGTATGTCAGGTTGGCGGGGCCGACGACCCGGGTCCGCGAGGCGGTCGAGGGGGCCGATGTGTTCATCATTCCTTCGACCGACGAGCCGTGCTCGGTGGCATTGACCGAAGCCTTGGCCTTGGGAAAACCCTCCATTGCCTCGGCCAGTGGGGGCTCGGTCGATCTCCTGAAAAACGGCTACAACGGTCGGCTATTCCGTCCGGATGATCCGGAGGATCTGGCCCGTCAAATCGCAGGCATGATCTCTGGCGAGGGAACCACGGCCACGCCCGAACAAATTCGGGACAGTGCCCGCCACTATTCCGCCTCGGTGGCCTGGGCTCGATACCATGCCCTTTACCGGCGGTTGCTTGCGAGGCCCTAGGCAGACTAGGCTCGCGGCTCCCTGTGAGCGCCACCCTTTACGATTTTCTGCCCCGCCTGGAGGCGCCAACAGCCGATCACCTGCTGGATCGGTTCCTCGACTTTGCCCGCACTCGCGGCATCGAGCTCTATCCGGCGCAGGAGGAGGCCATTCTTGAACTCTACTCGGGCAAGAATGTTATCCTCAACACACCGACGGGATCCGGCAAATCGCTGGTGGCCTCGGCGTTGCATTTCAAGGCGTTGGCACAAGGCCACAAATCGGTTTACACCTGCCCCATCAAGGCCCTGGTCAACGAGAAGTGGCTTTCTCTTTGCCGGGAATTCGGCCCAGACAATGTCGGCCTGAGCACTGGGGACGCCACGATCAATCACGATGCGCCGATCTTGTGCTGCACGGCGGAGATCTTGGCCAACATCGCCCTGCGGGATGGTCCCAATGCCAGCGTCCGCGACGTCGTGGTGGATGAGTTTCATTATTACTCCGACCGTGAGCGAGGTGTGGCTTGGCAGGCACCGCTGTTAACGCTTTCTAAGACTCGTTTCCTGCTCATGTCGGCGACCCTCGGTGAGACCGAGTTCTTTGAGACCGAGATGACTCGCCTCAATGGATTTCCCAGCGTCACCGTCAAGTCGGTGATTCGGCCGGTGCCGCTGGAGTTCAGCTATGCCGAGACTCCGCTGGCTCAGACCGTTGAGACACTTATCAGCGAAGGCAAAGGACCGGTTTATGTGGTGCACTTCACCCAGGCGGATGCCGCCGAGAGCGCACAGGATTTCACCAGCCTCGCGACGGCGACGCGTGAGGAAAAAGCCACCATCGCCACCGCGCTGGAGGGGGCGAAATTCTCCAGTCCGTATGGGCCAGATATTAAGCGGTGGTTGAGGGCGGGCATCGGGTTGCATCACGCGGGCCTGCTGCCGCGTTACCGCATCCTGGTCGAGCAGTTGGCTCAGCGCGGGTTGCTAAAGGTAATTTGCGGCACGGATACTTTGGGCGTGGGCATCAACGTGCCGATCCGCACGGTTCTCTTCACCCGTCTGTGCAAGTACGGCGGCGAAAAGACAGCGATCCTGGGGGCCCGGGACTTCCATCAGATTTCAGGGCGCGCCGGGCGCAAGGGATTCGACTCGGTGGGTTGGGTCGTCGCACAAGCCCCGGAACATGTCGTCGAGAACCTCAAGCTCGAGGAGAAATCCAAGCGGGACGGAAAGAAGTTTGTGAAGCGGCAGGCGCCGGACAAGAACTACACCCACTGGGATCGTCAGACCTTCCAGCGCTTGATCCAGGCAGCGCCCGAAAGGCTGGTGTCTCGTTTTCAGGTTTCGCATGGGATGATCCTAAATGTTTTGAGTCGGCCGGAGGACAGTTGCGGAGCCCTTCGTCGACTTATCCGGGACTGCCATGACGGGCCCACTCTGAAAAAGGCCCATTTTAAGAGGGCTTGGCAGTTGTTCCGAGCTTTGGTCGATCGCTCCATTGTGACCTTCTCACCCAAGGGTGAGGGCAAACAGGTCCGGGTGAATGTCGAGTTGCCCGAAGACTTCTCGTTGAATCAGACGCTGTCGCTGTACTTGCTCGATACGCTGCGGTTGATAGACCCAGAAACCCCCAACTACGCTCTGGATGTCCTCACGTTGGTCGAATCGATCCTCGAAAATCCGGACCAAATCTTGCGTCGGCAACTGGACCGCCTGAAGGGCGAGAAGGTGGCCGAACTCAAGGCCCAGGGCATGGAGTACGACCAGCGCATGGAGGAACTGGAGAAGCTGGAGTACCCTAAGCCTTGTCGAGAATTCGTGTATTCCACCTTCAATAGTTTCTCAGAAAAACACCCCTGGGTGGGCCAGGAGAACATCCGGCCGAAGTCCATCGCCCGGGAGATGTTTGAGCAGTACTCCTCGTTCTCCGATTACATTAAGGCCTACGAACTCCAGCGCGTCGAAGGACTGCTGCTGCGCCACCTGACTTCGGTGTACAAGGTTCTGCGTCAAACGGTCCCGGAGGCGGCCAAGAATGACACCCTGCGCGAGATGGAAGCCTATTTGGCCGCGTTGCTGCGGCAGGTAGATTCGAGCTTGATCGAGGAGTGGGAGCGGATGAAGAACCCCACGGCTGCACCGCGTGAATCCAAGCCCGAGGCCAAGCCACCCGGTGCCGAAGAGGCCGCGCGAGATATTACCCGAGATCCTCGCCAGCTCACCGCAATGGTCCGTGCGCGTGTCCTACCCTGGATACGTTGCCTCGCGTTGGATCAGTTCGAGGAAGCGGTGGCTGCACTGGAGTCCGGAGGGGAAGCAGGGGCTTCCGGTTGGACCACGACCAGCCTTCGCGCGGCTCTCAATCCGTACTACACGGACCACCAGCGAATTAGTCTTGAACCGGAGGCCCGCAACGCCAAACACACCCATGTGATTCCCTCCGAAGACCGGAAGAGTTGGCGGGTGATGCAAGTGCTGGTGGACCCGGAGGAACACAATGACTGGCAAGTCGAGTTCGAGATCGATCTCGCGGCCAGCAAGGCGGCCGAAGTGCTGGTGATGCGCCTGGTGGGCGTCGGTCCTATCGGAGCGTGAAGTAACCCGGCACCGCCGCAGGAGTTACCTCTATTCGAAGGTCACTCCCCATCGGGGTGGCCGAGGGAAGGGTCTGGTCAAAAAAACTCCTTCTGGCACGTCCGTCTGCTCGGGTTAAGCGGCGGAGGTGGGCAGGGCGAACTCCTCTTCTTCTTCGGCGGTAGCGCCCTCCACGTTGGTTTCTAGTGGAGTAAAGCGTTCGCTGTTGAAGCCCAACTCGCCATTCAGACCGGTCTTCAGACCCGGGTCGCGCGGGTTAAGGATCTCCTCTAACAATAAGCCGATCTCGCCGTCTTTCTTGCCGGACTCATGCCGGTAGTAGCTGCCGCGTCCGATATACATGCCCCGGACCGTGTAGACCTGGTCCTTCTTGGGGAGTTCTGCGAAGAGTGCGGCGGCTTCGGGCGGGAAGTCGTCGTTGATGCACACCACTTTCTGACCTTTGGAAAACATACAAATAGACCGTCAACATTGTGGGTTGTAGCCGGGGTCGAGGTCAATCTCGGGCGGCCTCTGGGGCGCTTTTGGGTGGCGACCGGCCGAATGCTAGGAACGGGCTTTGACGTCGAGGGCTCCTTGGTCCACAAACCCAGCGCGTGACCATCGCCTCTCTGAGCGAACTCGAACAGTCGATCCGCAACGTGCCGGATTTCCCCAAGCCGGGAATCCAATTTAAGGACATCACTCCGGTGTTGGCCAACGGCCGGTTGTTCGATTCGACTATCCACCACCTCCTGTCCGACATTCCTGCCGGTTCGGTCGATAAGATCGTGGGCATCGATGCCCGTGGGTTCATTTTCGGAGCTGCTGCCGCGCATCGCCTCGGAGTCGGCTTCGTGCCGGTGCGGAAGAAGGGAAAACTGCCGTGGGAGACCCATGAGCAGAGCTACGACTTAGAATACGGTTCGAACACGGTGGCCGTGCACACCGACGCGGTGGCTCCGGGCGAGCGGATTCTTTTAGTCGATGACCTCCTGGCCACGGGCGGCACCGCGGGAGCGGCCCTCCAGTTGCTGAGCCGTTTGGGTGCCAAGATCGTCGGTGTTCGCTTCATGATCGAACTGGGCTTCTTGGGAGGGCGTGAGCGTCTGGGGTCTGTGGATGTCCGCTCCTTGATCACCTACTGAGCCAGCACGACCGATCCGATTGAATCGTTCCGGCTAAGCCGGCCGATTCTTAGAAGGAAGAGGGCCCTTGGGGGCTGCAGGAAGACCCTCAACCGTGGGGTCAGGAAGAAGGGACTGGCGGCCCCATCGGCTAGCCAAGGCGCCGCACACGATGAGCTGCAGCGGGTGGTAAAGGAGCACGGGCAAGAGGATGAGCCCCAGCCCTGGGTGCGCTCCAAAGATGATCTTCGCCATGGGAACTCCCGAGGCGAGGGTCTTTTGAGGGGCGCAGCACCGCGCGGCCATCAGGTCTGGACGCGTCAGCGACAAAGCCCGTGCGAGCACTTCAGTCAACAGCACAGCCAATCCGAAGAGCAGCAGGACTCCGCCGGCCGCCGGCAGCAATACGTTCAGGCCGTGTTGTGTCCAGAGGCGTTGTTTCACCGAGTTGCAGAACGCGGCGTACACAATGAAGAGCACGACAGCACTCGAAAGGATCCCCAACCGCTTCTTGTGGCGATCAGCCCAGACCGCGCAGATGGGGCGAAGGAGTTGTCCGAGGACCAATGGGATCAGCAGGAGGGTGACGATCTCCGCAATCACCGGTCCCAGCGGCTGTTGCTGACTGCTGGCCTTCATAAGCCACGTCACCCAGAGCGGCGTGACGAAGACCCCCAGCAAACTCGAGAGGACCGCATTGAAGAGGGCTCCCACGGTGTTGCCTCCAGCCATGCCGGTCAGGATTACTGAGGTGGTAATGGTGGAAGGCAGTACCGCTAGGTAGAGGAATCCGAGGCGGAGATCCGGAGCCAGCCAGCCACCGGCGAGGCGATCGAGGACAGTGCCCATCACGGGAAACACCAGAAAGGTGAAGGATTGCACCAATAGGTGCAGCCGCCATTGGGACAATCCTTTGCGCAGCGCCGTGGAGGGGAGGGTTAGACCTTGGATTAGGAAAATCAGCGCCACCCCTGCTTTGGTGGTGATGGAGGTCTTGAGCGGACCGTCGGCGGCGCCCAGGTCAGGAATCACCCAGGCCAAGCCCACCGCGATGGGAAGACTAAGGGTGAACCAATTGCGAAGAAAAAAAGGCGGCATGATCCGGGACGTCGGCGTTGGGTGAAGGCTGCTCCACCCCGCCGCCCCTGAGCGATCTTTAGCAAGCTTGAGCTACTAAATTCACTCGGTGAATTCGGCGGCAGAAAAGTCTGTCAGGCAGGGCAGAGACGCTGGGTCATGGCCAAGGAAGCTGCCCATCATTGGCCCGTCATTGGATGACAATCAGGCCGTGGTCAGTGCGGCACGAGGATCGTTGCCGGCACCGATCTTCTCTAGGAAGTAGTCGTACCCGCCGGCGTAGGGCAGCACCCGCCCGTTGTTCACGTGCAATACTTTGGTCGCCAGGCGGCGGATGAAGTGCACGTCGTGGGAAATGAAGAGAAGGGTGCCTTCGTAGCGCTCCAAAGCCATTGTGAGGGATTCCACCGTCGTGATGTCGAGGTGCGTGGTGGGCTCGTCCATCAGCAGCAAGTTGGGCGGATCGACCAAGAACTTAATGAGGTTCAACCGGCTCTTCTCGCCGCCGCTCAAGACGGTGGTCGGCTTGTAGATCTCTTCCTTTCGGAACATGAACGAACCCAGGACGGCCCGTGCTTCGTCTTCGCGGAGTGCCGGTGCGCTGGCGAGCACCTCTTCGATGACGTTCTTGTTGGGGTCGAGGCTGTCGGCCCGGTGCTGGCTGAAGTAGCCGAGTTTGGCATTGTGGCCCAAGTTTCGGACACCCTCCTGCGATTCTACGACGCCGGCGATGATCTTGAGCAACGTAGACTTGCCGGAGCCATTGGGGCCGACCAGCACTGTGCGCTCGCCGCGTTCGACGGTCAGATCGAGTCCTGAGTAGACCACATTTTTGCCGTAGGCCATGTAGATGGCTTCGAGGGAAATGGCCCGCTGTCCACCGCGTGGGGGCGTAGGGATCTGGATGCGGAAGGGCTTTCGGGGCGGCGTGGGTTTCTCGAGGAGCTCTATCCGCTCGATTTGCTTGAGCTTGGACATCGCCTGCGAGGCCTTCGAAGCAACGGAGCGGAATCGATCTGCGAACTCCTGAAGGGCCTGGATTTCTTTCTGCTGATTCTTGTAGGCCGCGTTCTGCTGCTCGTAGCGATCCTCCCGCTGCTGGAGGTAAGCCGAATAATTGCCCGTATAACCGATGAGCTTGCGGTCGGCGATCTCATGCACCTGGGTGATGATTTCGTCCATGAACTGGCGGTCGTGGGAAATAAGCAGGACCGCTCCGGCATAATGAGACAGGTACTCCTGCAACCAGAGGAGTGAGAGCAAGTCGAGGTGGTTGGTCGGCTCGTCGAGGAGCAACAGGTCGGGCTCCATGACCAACAAACGCGCTAGGTGGGCCCGCATGACCCAGCCACCGCTCATTTCTTTGGCGAAGCGATCGAAGTCGGTTTCCTTGTAGCCCAGACCCTTGAGCATTTTCTTGGCCTTCGCCTCGACCTGGGGATCGTTGAGCGAATCGAACTTGGCGTGGGTCTCCATGTACTCTGGGCTGTCCACGGAGCCAGCGGCCTCGAGTTCCTTGAGGCGTTTTTCGAGGCGGGGCAGTTCGCCGGCCCTTCCGGTGGCGACCTCCAGGACGGTTTCCTCACCCACGGCTTCGCCCTCCTGAGGCAGGAAGCCGATCATCGTCCAGGGATCCCGCTCGACCGTCCCTTCATCAGGAGTCCGGCGACCCAGGATGATGGAGAAGAGGGTGGATTTGCCTGCGCCGTTGGGACCTACCAACGCCACCCGATCCCCGTAGTTGACCTGGAGGGAGGCGTTTTCGAACAGGACCCGTCCGGCGACGGACATTTTCAATTGACCGATGGAAAGCATTGTCTCGAGTGAGTAGGGCGGCTGTTCAGAGAATCTCTGGAGGCATCGGAGGGAAGTGTATTCCCCGACCCTTTCACCACCGTAAGCTTCGTAAGATTCGCGGCGGACCGCCCCCGGGTCAATCTCGGTGACGGATCGATACCGTGATCTTGCATCTAATCCGGTTGATCGGGCGTCTTGCCGATTGAACCGGGGGCGGACTACCGTGTTGGCCGCGCTATGGGCGACTTTCACTGCCAATCCCAGATTTCTGAATCCCCAACAGAGGGCTGTTGCGGCGTGGCGCCATGAGTTCGTGGTGGTCTAGATCGATTCAAGGCGTGATGCGCCGGATCTCCGGATCCGATGCATCGGAGACACTCTCGTCGTCTTCAGCGCCCGCCGCCGAATCCGAGTCCGGGGTTTCCCCAGAATTACTCCGCAAGGTCCGGCAGATCGAGATTCGCACGCGCCGCCTGGTCGCTGAAAGTTTGGCCGGTCAATACCACTCGGCCTTCAAAGGGCAAGGGATGGACTTTGACGAAGTTCGTGAATACCAACCCGGCGACGAAGTTCGGATCATCGATTGGAATGTCACCGCGCGGATGAACCATCCGTTCGTGAAGAAATTTCGCGAAGAGAGGGAACTCACAGTGATGCTGGTGGTGGACCTTAGTGGTTCTGGGCGCTTCGGGTCAGGCCAGCAGTCCAAGCGGGCCCTGATGGCCGAGTTGGCTGCGGTGCTGGCCTTTTCGGCCATCCGCAACCAGGACAAGGTGGGCTTGCTGCTCTTCACCGAGACGGTCGAGAAATTCGTTCCGCCGGCCAAGGGTCGACGCCACGTGCTTCGGGTCGTTCGCGATATTCTCTTCTTCAAAGCGGAGTTCACGGGCACCAACACCAATGGGGCCCTCGATTTTCTGAACAAGGTTTTGCCGCACCGAGCGGTGGTGGTCGTGGTCTCCGATTTCCTAGGTGAGACCAACCCGGGCCGAGCTGCTATGCAGGCCCATCTCAGGCGCAAAGTGCTGCACTCCGAGACCCTCGGTCGCCTCTCTCAGAATATTCTCAACCAGGTGGGACGCCGGCACGATGTGATCGCGCTCCAGGTGGGGGATCCCCGCGAACAAGCCCTGCCCGATGTTGGTCGCCTGCTGCTTCAGGATGCTGAGACGGGCGAGGTGGTGGAGATCAACACCTCGGATGTCCGGCGGCGCGAAGCCTTTGAGACCCGAGCCAAGAAGTCTCAGAAGGAATTAGACCGACTCTTCCGCGGTGCGCGGGTCGATCACCTCAAGATCCTCACGCCCACGAACGGGGCCCCGGAAGATGCCTACATGAGCGAACTGGTGGCGTTCTTTGAGGGACGGCAAAAACGGAGGCGTCGATGAGGTTTTTGGATACAGTCATTCCAGCGCTCCTAGTAACGGCCTTGTCGGTATCGGGAGCCGTCACCAACCGACTGTCCCCGGGGGGCTCGGTCCGACAAGCCCTTCCGGCCCGGTCGGCCGGGGCTGCTGAGGGGGGCATCCAAGACATTCGTGGCCCGGTCGAGATCCTCACGAGGACTCCGTGGTTTTATCGTTTGCTGCTAATCCTGGGAGTACTGGCCGTGTTGGCATTGATCTGGTGGGCCTTGCGGCGTCGGGCCCGCCAGCAGGCTGAGTTTCGGGAGTCCGCCGCGGCCCGTGCTCGGGCCCGTCTGTCTGAGTCTTGGGCTTGGGTGGAGCAGCCCGAGCGTTTTTGCACACGCCTCTCCGAGGTGGTTCGGGGGTACCTTGAAGAGCGTTTCGGTCTGAGGGCTCCCGACCAGACCACGGAAGAGTTTCTCGCCAGCCTGCCCCAAAGTACCGCGCTGGATGCGGGGCTCAAACCGCTGATCGAGGATTTCTTGACCCAATGCGATTGGGTGAAGTTCGCCCAGGGCGATCCAGGGCGCACTGAATGCGAACGGCTGCACCAGATGGCCTCGCGCCTCATTGATGAAACCGGTGTGGAATTGCCCTCACGCAAGCAAGCCACCGAACGGAAAGGAGGGGTATGAACTTCCGTTTTGAGTCTCCGTGGTGGTTCTTGGCTCTTGTGGCGCTGCCGCTTCTGGAGTGGTACCGCCGGCGCACGGCTCGAGAGGCAGTATTTGTCTATTCCAGCCTTACCCTGGTGAAGGGCATCCTCCAGATGAACCGCACTCTCGCCAGTCGAGTCCTCTTGGCGGCCCGGTGGCTGGGGTTGGCACTACTGATTGTGGGTATGGCACGCCCTCAATGGGCCGTGGGCAAGACTCCCCGTAAGGCCAGTGGCATCGACATCGCCGTCGCGCTGGACTTATCGGGGTCCATGCTGAGCGAAGACTTCGAATTGCAGGGGGAGCGTGTCGACCGGGTCACCGTGGCCAAGGACACCCTCAAGGCGTTCATCGAGAACCGCCCGAACGACCGGATCGGTCTGGCCGTATTTTCCTCCCACGCCTACATCGCCGCACCGCCCACGCTCGATCACGACTTCCTGCGCCGGCACATCGATCGCATGGAGGTGTTGGGAGAGCAGGGGACGGCCATTGGCGCAGGCTTGAGCGCCGCGGTGAACCGATTGCGAGACCTGAAGTCCAAGAGCCGGATCGTGATCTTGCTCACCGACGGGCAGAACAATGCTGGCAATGTCCCGCCGCTCACGGCCGCCGAGGCGGCCCAATCGCTGGGAGTCAAGGTGTACACCATCGGCGTGGGTATCCGGGGCACTGCGCCGATGCCGGTGGGCCGCGACGCGTTCGGTCGCAAGGTGTACCGGCAGGTAGCGGTAGACATCGACGAAGACACGCTGACGCGGATTGCGGAGCGGACCGGAGGTAAATATTTTCGAGCGGACAGCACCAAGACGTTGCGCTCAATTTACGAGGAGATCGACCGACTGGAGAAGACGGAGGTCGAGACCCACCAGAACGTGCTCTACGCCGAGTGGATGGTGTGGTGCGTTGCGCCGGGGGTAGCCCTGCTGCTCTTGGAGTTAATTGTCGGCAACACGGTCTGGCGGCGACTTCCTTGATTGGACAGACCTAGCGAACATCGAATGGATTTTGCAGAACCCCAGTGGACGCAGTTGGCAGCGGTGCTCACGCCGCTCGTGGGCCTTTTCCTTGCCTGGGCTTGGCGTCGCCGGCAGTCGGCATTGCGCCTGTTCATTCGTTCCAAGTTAATGGATGAGCTGACCGTGGGCCTTTCCCGCCGCCGCCAACAGGTCAAGGCCGTCGTGTGGGCCTCGGGTTTGGTGAGCGTGTTGTTCGCGCTTGGGCGTCCGCTGTGGGGTTACGGCGAAGCGATGGCGCAGGCGACGGGTCGGGACATCGTGGTTTGCGTGGACGTGTCGCGGTCAATGATGGCAACGGATGCGGCTCCGAGTCGTCTGGCCCGGGCCAAGCTCGCGTGCTACGACCTGCTGTCAGTGGCGACCTCGGACCGCATCGGTTTGGTGGCCTTTGCTGGATCGGCCTTCCTCCAGTGCCCGCTGGCCCTAGACAGCGAAGCCTTCCGTCAGAACGTGGCCGCTCTCGACACCGACAGCATTCCAGAACAGGGCACGGCGCTGGCAGCCGCCCTCGACGAGGCGGTTCAGGCCTTCAGTACTGATTCTGGCACCCGCAAGGCGGTGATCCTGATCACCGACGGTGAAGACCACGAAGACTTGGCTGAGGCGGCGGCCCGGCGTTTGTCCGTGGCTGGAATCCATCTTTTCACGGTGGGCGTTGGCACCCCGCGGGGTGAGCTGCTCAAGACGAGCGACCCTTATGGGAATGCGATTTTCATCAAGGATGAGGATGGGAATCCGGTCAAATCCCTGCTGAATGAACCGCTGCTGCAACGCTTGTCCGAGGCGGCCCAAGGGTTTTATTTGCCCCTGCAGTCGTCCCGGACCATGGCCACGCTGTACGAACGCGGCATCGCGCCGCTGGAGGCCGTGCGCTTCTCGTCGACCACCGTTCGCTCGCGGATTGAACGATTCCAGTGGCCGCTGGGTCTAGGGATTGTGCTGCTGTTGTTCGAGTTATTACTGCCGGGAGCTTCAAAGGCGGCGGGTCGTCTACCGCAGGGATCGGTGATTCAGGCGGGGGCCGCAGCAGCCGTGGCCTTCCTGCTGGTCGGCCTGCCCATGACGGTCCGGGCGGAGTCGGATGACGCGCTGGAGCGCTACCGAAAGGGCGATTTTGCCACTTCCCGGCAAGAGTACGAACGTCTTGCCCAGGAAAAGCCCGAGGATTTCCGCCTTCGCTTCAATGCAGGCGCGGCCGCCTATCGCATGGATGATTTTGCTGGGGCAGCAGGGCTGTTCGAGCAGGTGCTTCGTTCGCCCGACCTCGAGTTGCAACAGCAGGGCTGGTACAATTTGGGAAATGCCCGCTACCGCACGGGTGAGGCCGAGCAAGATCCGGATAAGAAGCGCGAACAATGGCAGCAGGCGCTCTCGAGTTACACCGCCGCTCTCAAGCTCAACCCCGGGGACCCGTCGGCACAGGCCAATTATAAGGCCGTCCAGCAAGCCATTCAGACCATGCCTCAGCCGCCGCCCCAGCAGGAAGGGGGCAAGAAGAACGATCCCAACGAGCAGGACAAGCAGGACAAAAAAGATCAGAAGCAGGATTCCAAGGACGGATCCTCTTCGGATTCCCAAGATTCTCAGTCGGGACAAAAGGACGAGCAAAAGGACGGACAAAAAAAGGGCAAGGATTCAAAAAAGGACCCCAATTCTCCTCCGGGAGATCCCTCTAAACAACAGCAGCCGTCCCAGGATAAGAATCAGGATCCAGCAGCCGGACAAGGGCAGAAACCTGATCCGCAGGAGGGGGCTCAATCTCAGGGTCAACAAGGCGAACAGGCCGGCAAGAAACCCGGAGAGGGCCGCCAGGGCAAGCCTTCGGCCGCCGGGGCTAAGCCGGGACAGGCGTCCGGGGATCGTCGTGGAGAAGGGGGCGAAGGGGCCGAACCCGGGGAACCCGACAAAGATGCCCGACAGGGGGAATTAATGACGATCCGAGAGGCCGAGAAGGTTCTGGATGGCCAGAAAGGATCCGAGAAAGCCCTCATTTTCAAGCGGCGAGGATCCAGCGAGATGGGTGAAGGCAACGGCAAGTCGGCCAGGAGGAAGGCATGGTGAAATTGAGTTTCTGGGCCCGATGCTTCGGGGTGGGTCTGCTAATCCTCCTGCGAGTGACGGCCGCCTCGGTGACGGCTTCGTTTGATCGAGGCATCGTCGAGTCTGGAGAGACCGTTCGCTTCAATGTCACGCTCGAGGGCGAACAACCCACTGAGGTGCCGAAGTTGCCCAGTCTTCCGTTGGTTCAGGCCATTCAATATCTGGGACCGCGTCAAATGCCCCAAATCATCAATGGGGTTTCGTCGTTCCAGGTGGTCTTCCAATTTCAATTGCAAACTCGTGGGCAAGGCGAGTTGACCATGCCTTCGCTTGCGGTGACCACTCGGGGTGGAGCCTTTCAGACGCCGTCGGTGAGCTGCCGGATCACCCCCAAGGAGGCCAAAGGTGAGCGAGTCTCGCTGAAGCTCGTGACTCCACGCGACGAATGCTACGTGGGCGAAACGCTTCCTTATGACTTGCAGCTCTATTCGTCGGTGAACCTCAACCAGATCGCCCCGCCGAAGATGAGTTTCGACGGATTCGTGACCGGTCAGGAGGTTCCGCCGTCCAACACGCAAACTATCCGGGATGGTCAGGCCTACATCGTTCTGAGTTATCGACAAACAGCCACGCCCACCAAGGAAGGGCTGTTGTCACTCGGGCCGGCCACGCAGGAGTATGTCTTGGAGGTCAACCGCGGACGCCGCCCGCGCAGTTTGATTGATGATTTTTTTGGCGGCGGCGCTGAACTGGAGAAAGGGACAGCCGAGGCACCGGCGCGACAAATTCGGGTCAAGCCCCTGCCGGTTGAAGGACGTCCGGCGGGGTTCTCCGGGGCAATTGGTCGATTCTCGGTGCGAACCTCCGTTTCGCGGACCAACGTCGCCGCAGGGGAGGCCATTACGGTGAAGTGGTCGGTGTATGGGCGCGGTAGCTTCAATTCGGTTCAGTCACCTCAATTGTCTCTGACTGACGGACTCAAGACCTACCCGGGTACCAATGGCTTCACTTCGGAAGATGCGCTGGGGCTGGCCGGAACCAAGACCTTCGAGTCGATGGTCATTCTCGAGTCCCCGTCGATCAAGGCCCTGACCTTTGAACCGTATTCGTTCTTCGATCCCGACACGGGGCGCTATTCCACGGTGACGCCCCGGCCCATCGCGGTGTCGGTTCGGCCTGAATCGGGAACGAGTGCTCCGACTCCAACTCCGCCTGCGGTCTCCGTGGCTCCGACTTCTCGATTCCCGGATCGTCGCGAAGAGTTGATGTCGCTGTCCTTGCGGGGCGGGCGACGAGTCCCGGCCGAGCTTCCATGGGTCCGGCAGCCGCTTTGGTTGATCCTCGCCGTATTGCCGCTCCTTGGACTGGGGTCTCTGGAGGGGTGGCGTCGCTGGCGCGAGATTCAGCAGCGTCGCCTTCAACCGACTCAGGCTTCTCGGATGCGGGAGGCGGTCCGATCCCAGCAGGCTGCGATGCGGGCCGCGGCCCAAGGTGGGCGGTCCGAGGAGTTCTTCGCCGCATTGGATGCGCTGCTGCGGGTTCGGTGCGCGTTGATCTTGGGGTTGCCCTGCGGCGATGCGATCACGGCCCAGGTCATCGATGAGGCGTTGGTGCCGAAGGGACTGAAGGCTGAGTCCGCCGAGACCTTGCGAGGGCTTTTCGCCGCGGTCGATGCCGCCAAGTTTTCCCCGGCCGCCGAGTCGGCCGAGTTGACCCAGTTGCGAGCACAGGCCGACGCAACCTTGGAGGCACTGCAAGCCTTGGAAGGAGGTATCCGATGAGCCGAATTCAACCCTGGAACCGAGTTTGGGATGTGGTTCTGAGGTGGATCCTGTCGACCCTTCTCATGGGTTCGGTTTGGGCAGCCTCCGACTTTGACCAGGCCCGCAAGGCTTACGAACAAGGCAACCAAGAGGAGGCTGTCGCCGGATTCGAGCGGGCTCTTCGGGGCGCTCCCGGCGGCGTGGGGGTACTCTACAACCTAGGCAATGCCCGGTTCCGACAAGGCGAACTAGGGAGGGCTCTGGCGGCCTGGCGGCAGGCAGAATGGATTACCCCGCGGGATCCGGCGCTGCGCCATAACTTGGATTTGATCCGCCGCCGTCTGGGGCAGCCCGAGGTTGCGTTTTGGAGAGGGTGGTTGGGGTGGTTGACCCTCGACGAATGGGCGGTGAGTGCCGTCTTTTTGGTGTGGGCGTGGAGTGGGTGGCAAATCCTGGTCGGAATCCGGCCCGGATTGGCCGACTCGGGCTCCGGCGTCCGTCGGGTGCTGGGTGCCGCCGCCGCCCTTGTCCTGATGGCTTGGGTGAGCGATTGGGTCTTGATTTATCGCGGTCCTAATGCGGCCGTCGCCGGCAAAGAAGGGGCCGCCCGGTTCGGTCCCTTGGACGAATCTGACATCGCAGTCAACTTTCCCGATGGCACCGAGGTTCGGGTCGAACAGTCCCGCAACGAGTGGGTCCGAGTGGTGGATGCCGAGGGTCGGGGTGGATGGATGCAGGGGCAGCAGGTGGCCCGCTATCACCCGCGGATCCCGTAAAGCCTTTCTGGTTCTGGGTATTATCCGACGTTTTTTTTGCAGTTGTTGGGACCAGAGCTTGAACGCCTTCGAAGCTTGATGTTGATTGGGATATGCACTTCACCCGACCACGTTCTTTCTCGTGGCGTTCTCTGGTGGCCGGATTGGCCCTCGCCTCCGTGCCCATCCACGCCGAAACCTCCTGGATCTGGGCGGATGGCCCCAACAGCAAGTCCGCGGCGAACCTCCGCAAATCCTTCGAGGTGGCCGGTCCACTCAAGGAAGCAGTGCTGCTAATTACCTGCGATAATGGTGCGAAGGTGTTTCTGGATGGTGAACTGGTCGTCACGAACCCGGATTGGAGCGAGCCCTCCAAGGTCAACCTGACCCGCAAGCTGAAGGCGGGCCGTCATGAACTGCGCGCCGAGTGCAAGAACGAGGGGGATGTCGCCGGTTTCGTGGCCCGCCTGACCCTCAAGGACAACGACGGCAAGCAAACCGTCATCGAGAGCGATGGCTCCTGGGAGGCCTCCTTGCCCGGCAAGTCTGACTGGAAGCCAGCCAAGGTGCTCGCCAAGTACGGCAGCCAGCCCTGGGGTGATGCTCTGGCAGGCGCAGCCGCTCCGGGTAAGCCGGCCGTGCCCCCGGTCATCGCACCCGACGCGATTCAAGTTCTGCCCGGATTCCGGTCTGAATTAATTTACGCTGTGCCCAAGTCCCAGCAGGGATCTTGGGTGAGCATGACGGTGGATCCCAAGGGCCGCCTGGTTGCCTGCGACCAAGGGGGTGGTTTGTACCGTCTGACGTTGGCGGCGCCCGGTTCTTCCGCTCCGGCGACCATCGAGAAGCTCAAGAATGCCGTCGGCGGCGCGCACGGTTTGTTGCACGCCTTTGGCAGCCTCTACGTGATGGTCAATGAGCAGGGAGGGCGTCAGGGCCTCTGGCGCTTGCGCGACACCGACGGCGATGACCAGTACGACGAGGAGAAGATGCTCCGTCGCATCGACGGCGGTGGTGAGCACGGACCGCACGGCATCGTCCTGTCGCCCGATGGCAAATCCCTCTACGTCGCCTGTGGCAACCACACGAAGTTGCCCGAGCACATGGAGTTGTCCCGTGCGGCGCGCGCCTGGGATGAAGATCAGGTTGTCACCCGTCTTTGGGACGCCAATGGCCATGCCCGCGGCATTCTCGCGCCGGGCGGCTACATCTGCAAAACCGATCCGGATGGCAAAACCTTCGAGTTGATTAGCTACGGATACCGCAACGAGTACGACATCGCTTTCAACGCCGTGGGCGACTTGTTCACCTACGACTCCGACATGGAGTGGGATGCCGGTAGCCCCTGGTACCGCCCTACACGCGTCTCGATGGCCACCAGCGGCAGCGACATGGGTTGGCGTTCCGGTGCCGGCAAGTGGCCCACCTACTATCCCGACAGCCTCCCGGCGCTCGTCGACATCGGCCCTGGCTCGCCCACCGGTGTGACCTCGGGTCAGGGAGCCAAGTTCCCGGCGCGCTACCAGAACGCTATTTTCGCCAACGACTGGACCTACGGCACCATGTACGCCATCCACCTCACTCCGGAGGGCGCGGGCTACAAGGCTGTGAAGGAGGAATTCGTCAGTGGCCGTCCGTTGCCGCTGACCGATGTGGTGATCCATCCCAAGGATGGCGCGATGTACTTCGCCATCGGCGGTCGCGGTACCGAGTCGGCCGTCTATCGGGTGACTTATGTGGGCAAGGACAGCACCGCTCCGGCCCCGGCTCCGAAACTGAGTGCCGCGGCTAAGCTGCGTCGCGAACTCGAACAGCTCCATCTGGAAGGCACAGGCTCCGAGGCTGTGGCCAAGGCGTGGAAGGCCCTTGGACATGAGGACCGCTTCGTCCGGTTCGCCGCCCGCGTGGCGATCGAGCGTCGCCCGGTGGCCGAATGGGCCGACCGAGTCTTCTCCGAGACCCGTCCTTGGGCTTCGATCGAGGGTGCTGTGGCTCTGGCCCGCATAGGCACGCCTGAGCACCGCGACCGGTTGCTCGCTTTCCTCAACAAGCTCGATCTGAGCAAGATGGATGAAGCCACCAAGCTGGCCGTAGTTCGCGCCTATCAACTCGCGCTCATCCGACAGGGCAATCCGCAGGGTGAGACCTATCAGGCAACCCACAAGCGTCTGGATGCCCTGTATCCGTCCGCCAGTCGCTCTCTCAACCGCGAACTCGTCGGAGCCTTGGTCCGCCTCGGCTCACCGACAGTCGTGGCTAAGAGTGTGCCGCTGATGCTCACCGCCAACGACTCCGACCTGCGCTACGCCAGCGATGCCCTGCTGGATCGCAACCGCGGTTATGCCACTGCGTTCGCGCAGGCGGCTACCAGTCGTCCGAACCAGGAGCAAATTGCTTATGCCTATATTCTGCGCGAAGCCAAGGTGGGTTGGACTCCGGCGCTCCGGAAGTCGTTCTTCAGCTGGTTCCCGCGTACGGCCCCTTGGCAGGGCGGCAACAGTTTCCGTGGCTTCATCGAGAACATCCGTAAGGACTCCTTGTCGACCGTCGCCGACGCCACGGAGCGGAAGTCTTACGAAGAACTCTCCACCCGTCGTGCGAGCGGGGGTGATCCGACTTATGCTGCACCGAAGGGCCCGGGCAAGGCCTACACCGTCGAGCAGGGATTGGCGCTGGCTTCGGGTGGAATCAAGGGTCGTAGCTTTGAGAACGGCAAGGCCATGTACAACTCGGTCGGATGCGCGGCCTGTCACCGTTTTGACGGGGCTGGCGGTGGCGTGGGCCCTGATTTGTCGGGTGTCGCCTCCCGCTACACCTTGCGGGACTTGCTCGAGAACATCGTTGAACCCTCCAAGGTCATTTCCGACCAGTACGGTTCCGAAGAGGTCCAGTTGGCTGATGGTTCCTCGCTGGTGGGACGCGCATATGTAGAGAATGGCAAGTTGGTGGTGACGGCCGATCCCCGTAATCCGGAGGAGTTCACCGCGGTGGCGCTCAATCAGGTTAAGAGCCGCAAGCCTTACCCCGTGTCGCTCATGCCTGCAGGCATGATCAATCCTCTCAATCAGGACGAGTTGCTCGATCTGATCGGCTACCTCCAATCCGGAGGTAATCCGAAGCACAAGGCGTTCGCCCAGTAATTCGGGTTCAGTAGAACTCATAAAATTCTCAGGACGGGGGTGATGGCTGTGGCCGTTGCCCCCGTTTTCTTTTCAAAAATCGTCCCGCCTTCAGCCCGGTCGCCTACAGATTCCCATCGCCTGATTTGAAGAGGACTCCACACTCTTCGTTTTGATCTCCATGGCCTCCATCCGATTGCTGCAGCGCTGGGTCATCGCAAGCCTTTTACTCGGAGGCTTGGTCGGTGCGGCGGAGATCGATTTCGCCCGGGACATCCAACCCATCCTTTCCGAAAACTGTTACCAATGCCACGGACCCTCAACGACCGGCCGTAAGGGTGGGCTTCGGCTGGACTTGCAAGAGGGCGCTCTCGGCGCGGGCAAGAGCGGCAAGATGGCCATCGTGCCGGGCAAGGCCGAGCAGAGTGAACTCATCCGACGCCTGAGTAGCACCGATCCTGACGTGGTCATGCCCCCGCCGGAGACTGGCAAGAAACCCAGTGCCGATCAGGTCCGCTTGCTCAAGCGATGGATTCAAACGGGGAGTCGCTGGGGACAGCATTGGGCCTTTGTACCGCCTGCGTTACCGACGGTGCCCAAGCCACGAAACTGGAAGAGCGGCAATCCGATTGACGCCTTCGTGCTGGCTCAATTGGGTTCCGGAAAGCGCCTGGCGCCACCGGCCGATCCCGGCCGACTAATGCGTCGTTTGTCTCTGGATTTGACCGGTCTGCCCCCGACTCCTCAGGAGATCGTTGCCTTCGAGGGCAGATCGACCGATGCGCATTACCTTCAAGAGGTTCAACGTCTCATGGGTTCCCCGCGCTATGGGGAACGCATGGCCACCGACTGGCTTGACCTGGCCCGGTTTGCTGACACCCACGGATTCCAGTCTGATCGCTACCGGCCTGTCTGGCCCTGGCGGGATTGGGTAATCGGGGCCTTCAATCGGCATATGCCCTTTGATCGATTCGTGCAGTGGCAAATGGCGGGAGATCTTTTGCCCAACGCCACCCAAGATCAGCGCCTAGCCACCACCTTCAATCGACTGCATCTGCAAAATGAAGAAGGCGGCATCGTCGAGGAGGAGTATCGCGTGGCATACAACGTGGATCGTGTGAATACCTTCGGGACCGCCTTTTTGGGAATGACCTTCGAGTGTTCCCGATGCCACGACCACAAGTTCGACCCCATTTCGCAGAAGGAATTTTATCAGTTCTTTGCGTTTTTCCAGAACATCGATGAGTCGGGTCAAAGCGTGTATTTCGGCGACATCATGCCGGTACCGACACTGCTGTTGAGCACGCCCGACCAGGAGACCAAGCTCAAGGGCATGAATGCCCGGATTCAAGCCGGGGAAGGGAGCCTAAAGCAGTTGACCGAGGCCTCCCGACCCTCCTTTGCGGAATGGCGTTCCAAAGAGGGGACCAAGCCTCCGAAAGTCTCCGGGGCCGTGGCTCAGTTCTCCTTCGACGGAATGGTTTCCAATGCCTTTCCAAGCTCGGTGGGAACGCATCGGGCGCAGCCCTTCGAGGGTCCCCAATCTGTCGAGGGACGTTTCGGAAAGGCGCTGCTCCTGAGTGGCGAAAACGGCGTTTCCATGCCGGGGATTGGTCACTTTTCGAGGGCCGACCCGTTCTCGATGGCCTTGTGGGTTCGCCCGGCCATGCATGTGCCTCGCCAGACGGTGATTCATCATAGTTCGGCCTGGATGGATGCCGGTAGTCGTGGCTACGAGATCTTAATGGAAGACGGTCGGGTCGCAGTGGGTTTGCATCACATGTGGCCGGGCAACGCGCTGAAGGTTCGCACCCGGCAGGTTGCTCCCGTCGGTGGCTGGACCCATGTGGCCTTTGCTTATGATGGATCGAGCCGGGCTTCGGGCCTGAAGGTGTACCTCGATGGAAAGCGCGCCGAGGTGGAGGTGGTTCGGGACAACTTGTGGAAGGACATCACGTATGGACAGCCCAACCTGACCATCGGCCAGCGCATGAGGGACTTCGGTTTCAAACAGGGACAGGTCGATGAACTTCAGGTGTTTGATCGAACGCTCTCGCCCGTGGAAGTGGCCGTGTTGGCCGGGAGTGAATCACCTACCGATGAGGGTTCTCAATTCGAGCATTTCCTTCTGACCCAGCATCCGCCCCATCGCGAGGCGGTCGAAGCGCTCCTGAAACTGCGACGGGAGCAGAATGCGTTGGTGACCTCAATTCCCGACATCATGGTCATGGAGGAAATGGCGACTCCCAAGCCGGCCTATGTTTTGCGGCGAGGTGCCTACGATCAACTGGGGGACTCAGTAACAATGGAAACTCCGGCGGCGATGGGACGACTGCCCGCGGGTGCCCCCCGCAATCGATTGGGCCTCACCCAGTGGTTGTTGGATCCGTCGCACCCACTGATGGGGCGCGTCACAGTCAACCGGGTTTGGCAGCAGTTCTTCGGCAGGGGCTTGGTGGAGACCTCCGACAATTTTGGTCTGCAAGGGGCAGCTCCGACACACCGGGATTTGCTGGACTGGCTGGCGGTGAGCTTTGTGCGCGGCAATGAGTCACTGGGGCTCCGCCCGTGGAATCTTCAAGATCTTCAACGACTCATCGTCACCTCCGACACCTACCGTCAGACCTCGAATGTGAAGCCCAAGGAAAGGGCTGAGGACCCCGACAATCGATGGTTGGCCCGTGGGCCTGTTCGTCGTCTTTCAGCGGAAATGCTGCGCGATCAGGCACTCTTCGCGAGCGGCTTGATGGTCGACAAGGTGGGTGGACCGAGCGTGAAGCCGTATCATCCGGACGGTCTCTGGGAGATGACCATGGGTGGCGGTCACTATCAGTTGGGCAAGGGCGACGATCTCTACCGGCGCAGCCTCTACACCTATTGGAAACGGACCGTGCCCCCACCTTCCATGATGACGATGGATGCAGCCGACCGCAGCTACTGCGTCGTCCGGCGGCAAGCCACGAGCACACCGCTGCAGGCGTTGGTGCTGTTGAACGATCCACAGATGGTTGAAGCCTCGCGTCATGTGGCCGGCAGGATGCTTCGCGAAGGCGGCGTGGGAGCGGACCAGCAAGTGCGCTATGCCTTTGCCCTGGTGACCGGCCGCAGGCCCACCAAGGACGAGGTATCGATCATGAGGCGCCTGCTCGAGGAACAGGTGGCCCATTTTCAGAACGACATCGCTGCGGCCGAACGACTTCTGAAGGTCGGGGAGAAGCCGGTACCAGGAGAGTACCCGCCGGCTCAGTTGGCTGCAGCCACCGTACTGGCTCAACTCCTCTTCAACCATGACGAGACAGTCCTGAGGCGCTGATGACCCGGAAACACCACTCCACCCGTTCTGAACCTGAATTTCTGTGAACTGTTCCCAAGTTGATTTCCGCATGAACCGCCGGGACTTCTTCGGCCGCTTTGGTCTCGGCCTTGGAGGTATGGCTCTGAGTGACCTGATGGCGGGCGATGCTCGAGCTGGGGCTCCTGGTCCGTTTTCTGGCATCCTGCCGGCCGGCCACATCGCTCCCAAGGCCAAGCGCGTTATCTACCTCTTCATGAGCGGCGGTCCGTCGCAACTGGAGACCTTCGACTACAAGCCCGAGTTGGTAAAACGAACCGGAGAGGATTTGCCGGCCAGTGTGCGGATGGGGCAGCGACTGACCGGGATGTCGGCCCAGCAGGCGACGCTGCCGATGGCGGGGTCGGTCTTTAAATTCGCCCGTCACGGCCAGGGTGGAACATGGATGAGCGAGTTGCTGCCCTGGACGGCCAAGGTGGCCGATGACCTGTGCGTCATCCGCTCGCTGCACACCGAGGCCATCAACCACGACCCGGCCATCACCTTCTTCCAGACCGGGTCTCAGATTGCCGGTCGGCCCAGCTTTGGCTCGTGGATGAGCTACGGGTTGGGTTCGGCCAATCAGAACCTTCCCGCCTTCGTAGTTCTCATTTCCAAGGACCGCATCGACCAACCGTTGTACTCGCGCCTTTGGGGCAATGGATTTCTGCCGAGCCAGCATCAGGGGGTGTTATTTCGATCCGGCAAAGACCCGGTGCTTTATCTTCAGAACCCGGATGGGGTTTCCGGAGAGAGCCGCCGACGCCTTCTGGATCGTTGGGCCGAGATGGAGCATTTGCAGTTCCGTGATCTGGGAGATCCTGAAATCAATGCCCGGGTAGCCCAGTACGAGATGGCCTATCGCATGCAGACCAGCGTGCCTGATGTGATGAACCTGTCTGGCGAGCCGGAGAGTGTTTTTGAATTGTACGGACCGGAGGCGAAGAACCCCGGCACCTTCGCGGCGAACTGCCTGTTGGCGCGGCGTTTGGCCGAGCGGGACGTGCGGTTCATTCAGCTCTACCATCCGGGGTGGGATCAGCATGGCGGCCTGCCGGGGGGGCATTCGTCGCCAGTGCGCCGATGTGGACCGCGCGTCCTACGCGTTGATTACCGATCTCAAGCAGCGGGGCATGCTGGACGACACCCTGGTCATTTGGGGCGGCGAGTTTGGGCGCACCAATTATTCGCAAGGAAAGCTCACGGCGACGGACTACGGGCGA
This sequence comes from Verrucomicrobiales bacterium, assembly GCA_005805505.1. Lineage (GTDB taxonomy): Bacteria > Verrucomicrobiota > Verrucomicrobiia > Limisphaerales > UBA9464 > SXXZ01. The sequence goes on from SYMJ01000243.1 coordinate 26,493, forward strand.
GACCATCACCCGAGGTGTTTCTCGGTATGGATGGCGGGCGGTGGCATTCGAGGAGGAGTGAGCCACGGGCGCACTGACGAGTTCGGCTACAACATCGTCGAAGATCCGGTGCACGTTCACGATCTTCAAGCCACAGCGCTCCATCAGTTGGGCATTCACCACGAGCGGTTGACCTTCCGCTTCCAGGGGCGTGATTACCGACTCACCGACGTTCATGGCAAGGTGATCCAGCCGATCCTCGCTTAGATTTCAGTGACGGTGTGAAAACCACTGAGCCCAGAAACTCAACGAATCATCCATCCGGCCTGAGCTTGTCGGTTGCCCCAACGAATTCTGATCAACTCTGGTGGGCCCTGGTCACATTCGGCATCATCTGGAAGAAGAAAGAAACGCTGGCGCTCATCCGGAAAGAAAACCGATCCGAGGATCCGGCGAAACCGAGGATTTCAAACCGGCCACTTCCCGTGAATTCCGGAACGTTGCTGAGGTCTAGAGAAGCTTCATCGAATTGGTGGGCCTGGAGGATCTGAATGCTTTTTACTGCGCGTTGGAGGGGGCACGACGCGGACGCCATTGAGCGCTCCCGGTGTGGACCGTGTGCTAACTGCTTAACTCCACGCATTCCCGGTCAAGAGTTCCAAATAGTCCCAGCGAAGGTCCCGCAGTCTTGGTGGTAAAAAAGCTTAGAAAACCGCTTGCATGACCCTAGATTTCGGACGATTTAAGGGGCGGATTTTTGATCTTTTCAGTTTTCCCTGCCCGGTGCGTGTATCGAGACAGTGTCCCTCGACCTAATCCTTCATACGGGAGCATCAAAGCGGTTTTAAGTGCTACAATGCCATGCCTCCCTAACAGGAAGGCGGCGAAGCACCCGCTGCTCCCACCTGGTTCCTTCGGTAGAAGGGGCCCGTCTCTAACGGCCATGGTGGGGTTTCTTTCAGGCGGTGGTGCTGGTTGTGTCTCCTAAGCGGGCCACTATTGGTACCACCGCCATTTTTATTTCACCTCGGAATAAAGCCCGAAAGTGGTGTGTTCGAGACGTTGGGGAGCCTCAATGTGTCAGCGACGTTCCAGATGCCGCGGGAAGTGGTCGGTTTGAAATCCACGGTTGTACCGGGATGTTTTTTGGGGGGCTCGCTGTTTTCAGTGAGTTGACCGTCGAGTTCGGTTGTCCCCGACGGCCAGTGGCTCCCAGCAACCGGGAGTTCCCATTGCCTTGAAGGCCTGCATGACCAGAAGTTTGGAATGTGGGAACGACGACCTCGCCTGCGATGAGAAGTCTCCGCACTTTCTATACGTAACCCCGGAAAACTTGGGTTTTATGCGGTTTCTCAACTCCTTGACGCAACCTTGCCCCTTCTCACGACCACCGGGGCAATTGCTGTCGATCTCTGGGATCAATCCCGGTCGGGGTACGAAACCTCCAAGCCGCTACCCCATCTTGGAAGCGCGTGCTGCCCACTCAAAGTAGCGAGGAACCAGCTTGCCCCAGTTTTCACACCGTCGATGACATCACTGTGAGGGTCGCTTCAATGTGAAAGTACCACTGTCAAAACGGCTTTCGTAGGTCGCGTTGAACTCATCAGATCGGATGGTTCCGGCCGTATTGATTTTTAACCCCAAGATCCACTTAGAACCTTGGAATCGAAAGGATTCCCCCTCGTGTTCCCCCTGAATAGGGGTTTTGAAAGTTCCGGAATGCTTGCCCCATCCCGCGTGAAAATAGGCTGCAAACGTATTGGTTCCTCGGGAGATCAGAACGGTCTGCAGCGGTCCACCGTGGGCGTTGTTGGTGTTCTGCCAGGTGCCGACCCAGCGACCGGACACCCCGTCGGTTGACACGGCAGGAGCGGCGCTCCAGCGAGATTCAAACGAAGAACATCCGCAAACAGCCAGTACCAAGACTGAAGCCAGAGCCCAGCTGGAAGTTCGAAGTTTCATGGCGTTGAAGAATCACCGCCGCTCATCGGAAGACAAGCGGCGGCGGAAGTTTCTTGGTGAAAGAGGCGAGTTATTTCACCCGAGCCAACAGCCAACCCTGAAGATCAGCGATCGGGATACGTTCCTGCTTACCGTCATCGCGATGACGCAGGGTGACCGTGTTGAGCAATTCGGGTTTTTCTCCCAGCGTGTCGAAATCGATGGTGATGCAATAGGGCGTTCCAGCCTCGTCTTGGCGGGCGTAGCGTCGACCGATCGCGCCACTGTCGTCGTAGAAAGCCATCATCTGTCCCCGTAGCAACTGGAAGACCTCCCGGGCCTTGGCTACGAGTTCCGGCTTGTTCTTCAAAAGAGGGAAGACACCCACCTTCACTGGAGCCACCCGAGGGTGGAATTTCATGACCGTGCGTGTCTCGATCTTACCCTTCTCGTCGGTTGAAGTCGTCTCCTGGAAAGCGTTGGAGATCAGAGCCAGAATGAGTCGGTCGACGCCTGCCGAAGGCTCGATGACGTGGGGAATGTACTGTCCCTTGGCTAGTCCCTCCGCGTCCTCCTTCGCCTCCAGCTCAGCGCGATCCTGAGACACGCCTGACTTCGTCATGTACTTGAGGCGGGCAGAGAAATACCGAGCCGATATATCGGTCTGTTTTTCTGGAGTTAGCTTCCCCCAAGCCGTGCGCAGTTCCTCATCGAATACCCCCATCAACTTTCCGGAGTGCCGTTCATGTTGGCTCAAATCGAAATCGCTTCGGGCAGCGATCCCCTCCAACTCATCGCCCTTCACCTCGCCTGATTCATCGCGCTTGCTGAACGGGAACTTGTACAGGATGTCCGTGCAAGCGCGAGCATAGTGAGCCAACTCATCTGGAGTCTGGTGGTGGAAGCCTAGAGTTACCCGTGACAGTCCGATTCCCTCATAAAAGCGGACCCGTTCCTCCACCCAGTACCGGTGCCAAGCCTGCCAGCCCCAATTCGGCTGAGGTTCGCCGGGATGGCCTGTTTTCTCCACCGTCGCCACGCTTCCATGGATCGCCTCGGTCACCTCATCGGGCTTGATAAAGAACTCCAGCTCCATTTGTTCAAACTCCCTTGAACGAAAAATGAAGTTACGAGGAGTCACCTCATTTCGGAACGCCTTGCCTATCTGGCCGATACCAAACGGAACCTTCTGCCGTGAGGTCTCGTGAACATTTTTGAACTGAGCAAAGATGGCCTGAGCTGTTTCAGGGCGAAGGTACGCGATATTTTCCTCCGACTGGATGGGGCCCACGTAGGTCTGAAGCATCAAGTTGAACGGCCGAGGATCCGTTAGCTGCGCTCCATTCTCCGGATTGAAGCGCGTCGATTTTTCCGCTTTTTCCGTTCGCTCCCCCATCAGCGCTGCCTGATGGATCCCTCGCGAAGCGTAGAATAGAGAAGCCACATTTCTCGCGCTTTCCGGGGGTTTCCCAGCAAGGAGGAGCACTGAAAACGGCTCGATACTTTCCTTTCCAGAAGAGGAATCCTTAGCTCCTGAGAAGTGAAAAACCTGACCGGACTGCGGCTCGATTTGATCCGCCCGGAAGCGTTTTTTCGTCAGCAGACAATCGCACATTGGATCACTGAAAGTATCCACATGCCCGGAGGCCTTCCAGATTTGAGGAGACATGATGATAGACGCCTCAAGCCCCACCACATCGTCCCGGAGGCGAGTCATAGACGTCCACCAGAGCTCCTTAACATTCCGCTTCAACTCCGCTCCGAGCGGCCCGAAGTCCCAGAAACCGTTAATGCCCCCATAGATTTCCGACGACTGGAAAATGAACCCCCGTCGTTTGCACAAGCTGACGATCTTTTCCATCAGCGGATTTTCTTTCGCATCGGCCATAAAACTAAAAACAACTCTCCGCCACTCCTACAGAAAGTGTCACGATTTAAATAAAGTGACAGGTTCAAAGTTATTGACGTGGAGGAGGATGTGTTTAGTTTTTGGGGATGAGGTTGGCGCGGATCAAGGGGCAGGAGGGGAGCAGTGCGGTTTACCACTGCATTTCGAGGACTGTGGGTGGGGAGAAGCTTTTGAATGAGGCGTGTCGGGAGAAGATGTCTGAGATTCTGATGTCGCTGTCGGCGTTCTGCGGGTTGGAGGTGATCACCTACTGCATGATGGCCAATCACTTTCATTTGCTAATCCGGGTGCCGGAAGCGCGTGAGCTTTCTGATAGGGAGTTGCTGGAGCGGGCGGAGGGGTTTTACGGGAAAAAGGGGCTGTTGAGCGCTTTGGCGCGGGAGGGAATTGAGCTGAGGGGAAGGATCGATCGGCCTGTGCGGGAGACGCTGGTGGGGCGGATGGGGA
>SYMJ01000032.1 GCA_005805505.1 Verrucomicrobiales bacterium
ATCCATCAGCCATCTGGTAAGCATGCAGAAGAGCGGGACCCGTGACGACATCGCCGCAGCGATGACCCGGTTGGAGGCCACAGCACAAACCTCGCTGCAGGCCTACCCGCACGCCTCGATGCGCGAGAATGTCGAAGGCCTTCTCACCATGGGGATCGTGCTGTTTGCCTTCCGCCAATTCTTTTTCCAGCCCATGGCCATCCCCACGGGCTCGGCTCAACCGACCTTCAGCGGCATCACTTGCCAAGATCTGCGCCACACTGGCCAGTCCGTCCCAAACCTGGCGGTCCAGGCTGTGGAATGGGCACTCTTTGGTTATCACTACTACGAGGTGATCGCCGAGCAGGATGGCGAACTGGGAGGAGTCAGCCCTTCGTCGGGTTCCGGCGGAATCACCGGCCTCCTGCGCAAGTCTTTCGAGGTCGAGGTCGGACGGGTCACCTACACCGTCAAGACCTCCATGAGCGAGGGGCCCAACGACTTCATGCGCCACATGGGCCTAGCCAATGACCAAGGCAGCCTGCCCCAGCGCTTCTTTAAACAAGGGGACCCCATCATCCGCTGCCGGGTCAAATCGGGTGACCGCCTCATGGTCGACCGGATCACCTACAATTTCCTGAACCCGCGTCGCGGAGACACCGTGGTGTTCAAGTCGATGCAGCATCCGGGAATGACCCACAACACCCACTACATCAAGCGCCTGGTGGCTCTCAATGGCGAGACGGTCCGCATCGGAGACGACCGGCACGTGGTGATCAACGGCCAGCGCCTAGATGCCAAGACCCCCGGCTTCGCGGACGTTTACAGCTTCGACCCGGCCAAGCATCCGGTGTCCAGCAGCTACTCCGGTCACGTGAATGGAATTGGCTTTGCCGAAGGCAGTTGGTTTTCGACCCACGAGGCGGAGTACGAACTTTTGCACAGCCGCGACGCCTCGGCTCCGCAGCAACTCGCTGCCATTAGTGAAGAGAAATTGAAGGTTTGGCGCAGTTTCACCAACGCCTCGACCGCCACCACCGATGGCTCGCAAAATGGACGCTGGGCCCAGCAAAAGTCCCGTCTTGAGGCGATGACGCAGAGCACGCCCAATTTCCCCAATGCTCAGGCCGAGGTGACGGTCCGGCCCGGCCATGTGCTGTGCCTCGGCGACAACACGATGAACAGCTCCGACTCCCGGATGTGGCCGGTTCCAGATTTCCCCCAGGAGCGCATCGTCGGTAAATCCGGTTGGGTCTTCTGGCCCCTGAGCCGTCGTTGGGGTTGGAGCCAGCACTAAGTCCTCCCCTCCCACCGAAGCAACGCCAGTCACCGATTCAGTCGGGAAGTTCCTTCATCGACATCAGCGTTGACCGGACTCCTTGAAGCAACACCATCCCATGTCCGTTTTTTCTCGCGCATGAAGACCCTGCTGTTCGTCTGCACCGGCAATACATGCCGCAGCCCCATGGCTGCCGCTTTGGCTCGCAAGGCCACAGGGGATTCGTCGGAATGGCAGGTGGTTTCAGCGGGGATCAATGCACTGAATGGCCAGATGGTGAGCCCGCATTCGGTGAGCGCTCTCCGTCAGATGGGAATAGATATTTCGCAGCACCGGGCCCAAATGCTGACCGGACGACTGATCCGGGAAGCCGATTACATTTTCGGTCTCACCCGGGGACATGTCGAAAGCATCGTCTCACTATACCCGGAGGCGGCTGAAAAACTCTTCGTCCTCCGCGAGTTCGAGGAGAACGTCAGCGACCTGGACCTCGACATTCATGACCCCTTCGGCGGACCACTGGAGGGCTACCTGGATTGCCGGGACCAGATCCATCATGCTGTCGATGCAACCCTCCGATTCCTCCGTCAGGGCGGCACAATCCGACCGACCCTGACCGTGTCTCTTGGCTCAGACCACGCCGGATTCTCCCTCAAGCACAGCCTGGCCCCAATTCTTTCCAGGATGGGCCTTCATGTGATCGACCAGGGGGCCTACGGACCGGAATCAGCAGACTATCCGGACTACGCTCAGGCGGTGGGCCGCAAGGTGGCGTCCGGAGAAGCCGACTTTGGCATCCTTATTTGCTCCACCGGGGTGGGCATCAGCATCGCTGCCAACAAGGTTCCCGGAATCCGCGCCGCATTGGTGCACAACATCGAGGGAGCGGCTCTTGCCCGTCAGCATAACCATGCGAATATCCTCTGCCTTGGTGCACGATTCATCTCTCCGGAGCAGGCCATTCAAATCGTCGAAAACTTCATCCAAACCCCTTTTGAAGGCGGTCGCCACGAGCGCCGCGTGAACAAGATCGAACCAGACATGTCCACATCACTCGCTTCCGTTGATCCGCAAATTGCCGACATCCTACGCCATGAACGTTTGCGCCAGCTCGAGAACATCGAGCTCATCGCCAGCGAAAACTTCACCAGCCCGGCCGTTATGGAAGTTCAGGGCAGCGTTCTCACCAACAAGTATGCCGAGGGCTACCCGGGCAAGCGGTGGTACGGGGGCTGCGAGTACGTAGACGAAGCAGAAGTCTTGGCCATCAGCCGCGCCAAGCAACTCTTCGGAGCCGAACATGCCAACGTGCAGCCTCACTCCGGCTCCGGAGCCAACATGGCCGTCTATTTCAGCATGCTGAAGCCCGGGGACAAACTGCTGACCATGGACCTAAGCCACGGCGGTCACTTGACCCACGGCAACAAGGCCAATTTCTCCGGCAAGTTCTTCGAGATCGTTCACTACGGCGTCGGCAAGGACAACGAACTCATCGACTACGACCAACTCGCCAACATGGCGCGCGAGCATCGGCCCAAGATGATCACCGTCGGGGCTTCTGCCTATTCGCGCCGCATTGATTTTCAACGCATGGGCGAAATCGCCCGAGAAGTCGGCGCGATGCTGTTAGCCGACATCGCCCACATTGCCGGCCTAGTGGCGGCTGGAGTTCACCCGAGCCCGGTGCCGCATGCCGACTTCGTCACCACGACCACCCACAAAACCCTGCGGGGCCCGCGCGGCGGACTTATTCTCTGCAAGGCGCAGTACGCCAAGGCCATTGACTCGCAAGTATTCCCCGGCATCCAAGGCGGCCCTTTAATGCACGTGATCGCTGCCAAGGCCGTGTGCTTCCATGAGGCGCTGCAACCCAGCTTCCAGAGCTACCAGCAGCAAATTGTTCGTAATGCGGCAGCTCTGTGCGAGGGCATGAAGCGCAACGGCTTCCGCATCGTCAGCGGCGGCACGGAGAACCACCTTATGCTCGTCGATGTCGGGGCCCGTGGATTGACGGGCAAGCAGTGCCAGCTAGCCCTCGACACCGCCGGGATCACGACCAACAAGAACACCATCCCCTTCGAGACTCGATCTCCCTTCGAGGGCAGCGGAGTGCGATTGGGAACCCCAGCGGTCACCACCCGTGGCATGTGCGAACCAGAAATGCTGGCTATCGCCGACATGATTAGCGAGGTGCTCCTGGATATCGCCACTCCGGCCACGGCGGCGAAGGTGCAAGATCGCGTGAAGGCGCTGACAGCCCGTTTCCCCATGCCCTATTGAAATACGGGTAATCTGAGAGCGGTCCTAAGTTCTCTGTAGGACCGAGCCTGCGCTCGCTAGGAAGCTCGGAGGAGGATGTGGCTTTCGCGCGGAGCCCGAGGGAATAAGTTGTTCGCTTCCCAGGGCTTGCTCCGGCCCGGTCCTACTGCCGCTCAGTCAGCGGTTCCGACCAGACCTTTCCGGGTGACCAACCGCTGGAGCGGAGGTTAGAGTTCAACCCATGATGAACGCCGCCCTCAGACCCGGTGGCACACTGGATGAGCTCGCCAACTTGGCGGCTCAAGTCAGCGTTGCTCCGGCGGCCATAATAGTTCTGGAAGAGCGCCTTGGCTGGATCCCAGCAGGACATACCGGATGCTCTCCGGAGTTCATTGAAGTGGTTCTGCCGGTGATCTCCCGGGTCGCTGTCAGCATCCACGACTGGATCGAACTGCGCGACGCCCAGACCCAATTGCCGGACGGATGGCGCTGGCTTTCGTGTCTTCCGATACGCCTCCCTTCCGGGGCAGTGGCCGGCGTGATCGCAGTGCTGGATCGGTCTCCGCGACGACTGAATCCTGGCCAGCGGGCGGGACTTCAGACGGTTGCTCGGCAAGTCATGGTCCATTTGGAGCTTCGGCGACAAGCCACCGACCTGGCGGCCACCACCGAACAGCACCGCCAAACCGAGACACGCCTGCGTGACAACGAGGCCTACTTCCAAGCCTTAGTAGAATCCTTGCCCCAGAACATCTTCCGTAAAGATCTCAACGGCCGCTTCACCTTCGTGAACGGGGCCTTCTGTCGAACGGTCAAACGCCACAAAAGCCAACTCATCGGCGTCACTGACTTCGACCTGTTTCCCGAGGAGTTGTCTCGCCGCTACGTCGAAGACGACCGCCTGGTCATCAGCACCGGCAACGCTCTGGAAAAGACCGAGGTCAACGTCACTCCCGATGGTCAACGCCATTGGTTCCATGTCATTAAGACCCTGCTGCTCGATGCGAGCGGCCAACCCGTGGGTCTCCAGGGGAGTTTCTGGGAAGTCACCCAAGAGAAGCGGATCGAGGAGCAGTTGGCCCAAGAACGTGATCTGCTTCATGCGCTGCTCGAGCACGCGCCGGATGCCATCTACTTCAAAGACCTTGATTCCCGAATCACCCGCGCCAGCCGTGCGTTGGCCCACCGGGTGGGTATCTCAGACCCGAACCAACTCATCGGGAAGACGGACCATGACTTCTTCGACCGCCAGTACGCCGATGCTGCCCGGTCCGACGAACTAGCGATCATCCAGACCGGCCAACCCATCCTAGGCCGTCTGGAGAAGGAGAGCCTCCCGAATGGCCGGGTCCGTTGGGCACTGACCAGCAAGATGCCCTTGCGGTCTCCGGACGGACAAATCGTGGGCACCTTTGGACTTTCCAGGGACATCACGGAACTACAGACAGCGCGCGAACAACTCGAACGCACCGAGGCCAATTACCGCGGCCTGGTTCAGAACGCCGTCGACGGCATCTTCCAGACCTCGCCGGATGGACGGTATCTCAACGCCAATCTCGCGCTGGCCAAGATGTACGGTTTCGACACCGTCGACGAACTCTTGGCCAGTCGAACCGACATTGAGCACCAACTCTATGTCGATCCGAAGCAGCGCGACCGCTTCGAAGAGTTGCTCAATCGGAACGACAAAATCGACCACTTCGACAGTGAGGTGTATCGCAAGAACGGCCGGAAGATCTGGATTAGCGAGAACGCCCGCGCCGTCCGGGACCCTTCCACAGGAGAGCTCCTGCACTACGAGGGCACGGTGGAGGACATCACAGCCCGGAAGCGGGCCGAGAAGGATTTGAACGAGGCCAATTCTGCGTTGGCCGCAGCCCGGGATGTCGCCATCGAATCGGCACGCGCTAAATCCCAGTTCCTGGCGAACACCTCACATGAGATCCGCACCCCGATGAATGGCATCATCGGATTCGCCCGCCTGCTTCTGGATACGCCTCTCAGCCCAGAGCAGCGCGAATATGCCGACACCGTCCTCCACAGCGCCCAGAACTTACTCAAGGTGCTCAATGACATTCTCGACTTCTCCAAGATCGAGAGCGGCAAACTCGCCTTCGAGAACATCGAGTTCGACCTGAGACCCATCGTTGAGGACACCGTAGAATTGCTGGTCGAGATCGCCCAGGCTAAGGGAGTAGAGGTGGCCACCCGGATCGATCATCAGTTGCCCGCGATGCTCCGGGGAGACCCGGGACGCATCCGGCAGGTGCTCACCAATCTTCTCGGCAACGCCATCAAGTTCACCCAGAAGGGTGAGGTCACCGTTGGCATCGAGGTTCTGGAGATCCCAGGACAACGCTGTCGGATTGCCTGCTGGGTCCGAGATACCGGGATTGGCATCGAACCGGCCGCTCTCGGAAGAATCTTCCAGGAATTCACCCAGGCCGACGGTTCAACCACCC
>SYMJ01000244.1 GCA_005805505.1 Verrucomicrobiales bacterium
GAGAGACCACCGGCCAGTTGGCGGAGCACCTGGCCTGAATCCGTGTTCGCAGATGATTTTTGCCCCCACATTCTGCGAGACACGTTGGACACAGGTCAGGCGGGCGAAACTGGATTCGCCCGAGGGTCAACGAGCCCTGTCGGAGCTCTGCGCCGCATACTACGAACCCGTCACGGCCTTCTTGCGACGCACCCTGCCGGCATCGGACCCGGACGCGGCACTGGAACTTTCGCACGCATTCTTCGCCCGGCTACTGTCCGGCGGTGCCATCGCCCAGGCGACCGAGGAACGTGGCCGCTTTCGATCCTACCTGCTCGCGGCCCTCAAGCACTTCTTGGCCCATGAGCGTGAGGCTGCCTGCCGTCTCAAGCGCGGAGGAGGCGCGCCGCACACGCCGTTGGATGCGACCGACGACGGCCCATCCCGCTCGATCTCAGACCCGGCCCAACTGTCGCCGGACGAAGCCTACGACCGGCAATGGGCCCTCACCGTGCTCCGACGAAGCCTGGAAGCCCTGCGACAAGAATGCATCGAAGACGGCAGAGGCACTTTGTTTGAGCAGGCTAAACCGTGGCTCACCGGGGACGCCGAGCATGGAGACCAAAGTGCACTGGCTCGAAGCACCGGGATGAACGAGACGGCCCTCAAGGTGGCGATCCACCGACTCCGACGGCGATTCCGTCACCAGCTGCGTGCCGAGATCGCCGCCACTCTGGAGCATCCCGAGGGGATTGAATCGGAGCTCCAGGCGCTCTTTGCGGCCCTGGAAAGAAAGTCGACGAATCCCGGTAACCATTCGGCGGTTGCCCGTCAGGAAACCGATGCATGAGCCTCTCGACTCCTTCGGCCAGCCACTGTCCGCGATGCGGCTCGGCCCTTGACCCGGCTGCCTCGCAAAACCCCTGCCCTCGATGCCTCTTCTCGGCGGCGATGGCTCCCACGCAACCGGGTGGGACAACCCCAACGCCCTCCGAACCCCTCAGCCCGGCGGCCCTGGCCCCGCACTTTCCCCAGTTGGAAATCCTTGAGTGCCTCGGCCGCGGCGGCATGGGCGTGGTGTACAAAGCTCGGCAGAAAGCTCTCAACCGGTTCGTAGCGCTAAAGATTCTGGCTCCCGAGCGGAGCACCGACCCGGGCTTCGCCGAGCGGTTCACCGCCGAGGCTCGGACGCTGGCCTCGTTGAATCACCCCAACATCGTCACCATCCACGACTTCGGCGAGTCGGGCGGATTCTACCATCTGGTGATGGAATACGTCGACGGGGTCAACCTGCGCCAGGCGATGACGGCCGGCCGGTTCACCCCGGAACAGGCTCTGGCCATCGTCCCACCCGTCTGCGAGGCGCTCCAGTACGCGCACGACCACGGTGTCGTGCATCGCGACATCAAGCCCGAGAACTTGCTGCTCGATCAGCAAGGCCGAGTGAAAGTGGCCGATTTTGGCATCGCCAAGCTGCTCGGGTCTGCGACGGCGGGAGGCCCCGATGCAGCCGCAGCGGACACGGTGCCCGTAAACGCACCACCTGCGGGCGCAGTCGGCCCTGACACCCTCGGGGCCTCGGCCGCCGGCACGCCGCAGTACATGGCACCGGAACAACGGGCCCGCGGCCCGGTCGACCACCGCGCCGACATCTACTCGCTGGGAGTGGTGCTGTACGAACTGCTCACTGGGGAACTGCCGGGCCACTCCCTCAAGAATCCCTCCCGCCGGATCCAGATCGATGTCCGACTCGACGAGGTGGTCTTACGGGCCCTGGCCGTGGCGCCTGAGCTCCGCTTCCCAACCGCCACCGAGTTCCGCACCCGCGTCGAGGCGCTCACCGCCCCGGCAACGCCAGTCCCGGTCCAAGCGCCGCCCATCCAGGTAAACTCCCCCGCACTCTACCGGTCGCTGGTGCCTTGGGCACTGACCTACCAATGGATGGTCGCTAGCATTCTCGCATTGGCCGGAGTCAACGAAGCGGTGCGGGCCTGGATGGGTTGGAGTGAAGGAAACTATACAGGTTGGGCCGTTTTCTTCATCGTATTCTTAGGACTTCGTTCCGATCGTTATTCTCCGGCCAAACTCAAGGCCGATCAGTGGTTGAGCACCCTGGAAACTGGTGGTCGTCGAGCGCTGAACCGACAGGCTGCATTGTTCTTCCCGCTCCTGGCGGGGGTCGCCTGGATGGCTACCCACCCGGTATTCGGGCTGGACCCATCGATTCGACTGGGCCTGGCGCTCGCACACCTTGCAGTGGCCGCATTTCCCTTCGTCCTGCTGATGCAGGCCAGCAACTCGAAGCCTTCCCCACTACGGATAGGCCGGCAGATCAGAGACTTTACCCTACCAGTGGTTCTGCTGATCTCGGTCACAGTGGCAAGCATTGGTGACGGACGACTCGAAAGCCTTGCTAACCGGCTCGCGAACAAATTCGACAAGACCCCGGTCGTGCCGGGCACGTGGCCGCCGGTGGTACCGCCCTCCGTTCTGGGCCCACCCGTCGCATCAAGACCTGGGTTGGATAGGTCGACACCTGGACTCCAGATCCTTCCAGCCCATTCCTCGGTCGAAGGGTCGGTTCCGCCGGCCTTCAAGGAAATCATCTTCGACGGTGTCACCAACCTCACGAGCTCTCTTGATCCCTACTGCACGTCCAGAACACCGTTTCGACCCGGGGAATCGCTGGAGGTCTGGACGAAGCGATCCGATGGACAACGGGAATCGAAACAGGAGCAACCGTCAAACTTCCTGCATGACAAGAGGCGCAGCCAAATCCTTAGCATGTTGTTCAGTCTTCCAGAGAACTTCGAGGGCTCCGGGCCAGCGTTAATCGAGGAATTACGTTTCCGGCTAGCAGGTCGCACCCTCCGGCTACCGGAAGGTCAACCCTTGACGCTATTCGGGCTGACCAACGCCGACGGATCCTGGTGTGCCGGCGGCTTGACCTTCCGACGCACGCTGCCCGAAGGTCGCGAGCCGGCCGTGGCGGCCGTTCGGTTGGCAAGCCAGCGTCCTCTGGGAGAAAGCAGCATCACGGCTGATTGGACCGCCAACGTTCCTCCGGGCCACGCCCTCGGTCTGCGGATCGGAGGCAGCGAGGCGGGAAGAGCCCACGCCACTTGGGATACGGACCCGGGTCGAGATTCCATCTCATTCAGGTGCCATTGTTTCTGGCTGCAAGGGCGCCACAATCAAGGCAGCGGCTTCGACACCGCGCTCGCGCTGAAACAACTCGAGGCGCTGGCCGCAAACGGCCCGCTGCGGGTCACCAACGGTCATCCGCGCACCCTCTTCGCCGTCACCAACGCCCTCGGGGAGAGCTACAGCCTGGTCATCGAACTCCTCAGCGCGAAAGACACGGATCCTTAGACCCGTCGCCTCACGCCCCTCGGATGACGATGGTGCAAAAAAGCCCTTTGCCTTCGACGCCAGCTTCCGGACTCTCACTGCGTCTCGTGCAACACCATCCGAAGCATTACTGCGGGGTCTTTGGCATCCATGGGCATCCGAATGCCGCCGAACTGACCTACTACGGCCTCTACGCCCTTCAGCACCGCGGGCAGGAGAGCGCGGGCATCGTCACCACCGACGGCAAGACCTTCAACATCCACCGGGGCATGGGGCTGGTGCCACAGGTCTTCAACAGCGATGTTCTACATCGTCTGGTAGGCCATACCGGCATCGGGCATACCCGCTATTCGACCACCGGTTCGTCGAACATCGTCAATGCCCAACCCCTGACCGTGGACTGCGCCAAGGGACGCATCGCCATCGGCCACAACGGCAACCTCACCAACGCGGCTCAACTGCGCGAAGAACTCGAGGCCAGCGGATCCATTTTCCAAACCACGGTGGACAGCGAGATCATCTTGCATCTCCTCGCCCAACCCGCCCGCGATGGGCACGAGAGTGCTTTGATCGAGACCATGCGCCGCATCGAAGGCGCCTATTCGCTGGTCATCCTCACGGAGAACGAACTCATCGGAGCCCGCGACCCCCACGGATTCCGTCCGTTGGCCCTCGGTCGCATGGACAACGGAGCCTTCGTGTTGGCTTCAGAGACCTGCGCTTTTGACCTGATCCAAGCCAAGTACGTCCGGGACATCGAACCGGGTGAGATCGTCATCATCAACTCCGAGGGCGTTCACAGCATCCAGGCCTTTCCGACTCCCCGACGCGAAGCCTTCTGCGTCTTCGAGTACGTCTATTTCGCCCGACCCGATTCCAACATCGCCAACCGCAACGTCTACAAGGTGCGTGTGGAGATGGGCCGCCAACTGGCTCGCGAACACAAGATCAAGGCCGATGTCATCGTGCCGGTGCCCGATTCAGGGAACTGCGCTGCACTGGGATACTCGCTGGAAAGTGGTATCCCCTTCGAAATGGCCTTCGTGAGGAATCACTACGTCGGCCGAAGCTTCCTGCAACCCTCGCAGTTCATCCGTGACTTCAACGTCCGGGTCAAACTCAACCTCATCGCCGACTTGGTGCGCGGGAAAAGCGTGGTGATCGTCGATGACTCCATTGTCCGGGGCACCACCAGCAAGGCCCGGGTCACCTCCCTGAAAGAGGCTGGAGCCAAAGAAGTCCACGTGCTCGTGAGCTGCCCGCCCCACATCAATCCTTGCGTGTACGGCATCGACTTCCCGGAGCGCAGCAAGCTGATGGCGGCCACCAACACGCATGACGAAATTCGCCGATTCCTGAATGCCGACTCTCTCGGCTACCTGAGCCTCGACGGCATGGTCGCGGCCACAGGGCGTCCCAAGAACGCATTCTGTCTGGCCTGCTACGACGGCAACTACCCTGTCGATTTCGACCCGGCCACGGACAAACACATCATCGAACGTCGCCGTTCCCGAGCTGGCGCCCTCACCTCCGAGCTAGAGGCATCTCTGCGGCAGCCCCGGTTGCTCTGAGACAGACACGCCGATCGGGATTGATGATCCCTGCAGCAATTCAATCGCAGTCCGCACGCTGACTGCGATTGCTGGCGGACAACCGACCGTCGCACTCACTGACATGAGGCAGTTTGCAACGGTTGGTGCGAATTCTCAGGGCGTCATTGGTGGTACGAAGCGGGCGGATGCGGCCCTCGTTACAAGACTCCAGCGTCTCCTTTCTGGCACCCCGTCAGAGAACCGACCGACAAGGAACGGAAAACCGGAGAAACTGGGGCTTGCGTGCGATGGAAAAACCGGAGAAAAATCACCGCAACCCCGAAAAAAATTCAGATGCGTCCCACTAACCTGTCCAAAGGTGCTGCCCAGAAGCGCTTGTCGGCATTTACCCTCATCGAGCTACTGGTTGTCATCGCGATCATCGCGATCCTCGCCGGCATGCTGCTACCCTCACTGGCCAAAGCAAAATCCAAGGCTCAAGGCATCCTATGCATGAGCAATGGCAAGCAAATGGCCTTGGCCTACCAGCTCTACTGCGGAGACAACCGCGATGTCCTCCCGGGCAACCTCGACGGCGGGACCGGTCTAGGCCAAACCAACCTCACCTGGTGCGTAGGTTGGCTGAACAACACTGCCTACACCGCGGACAACACCAACCGCGTCATGCTCATGAGCTCCCAGCTTGGCAAATACGCCGGAACGCCTGGGGTTTACAAGTGCCCCGCCGACCGCAGCCGCTCCAAGGGCAAGACGGGGGAAGAACGGGTCCGTTCGATCTCCATGAATGGCTATTTGGGCGAACGAGGCGGCCCTTTCACCGGGGGCTACACCCAGTTCAAGAAGCTTTCCCAAATCCAGAAAGCTTCCGGTACTTGGATCTTCCTCGATGAACGCGAAGACAGCATCAACGACGGGTGGTTTGCCGTGAACATGACCGGCTACGATCCTGAACAACGGACCGCCTTCACCATCGTCGATTTCCCGGCCAGTTACCACAATGGTGCCGGTGGCCTCTCTTTCATCGATGGTCACTCCGAGATCCGCAAGTGGGTCGACGGACGCACCCGCCCGATCCTGCGCTTCGGCCAAGCCCTCTCGCTCGGCATCGCGTCTCCCAACAATCTGGATGTGGCGTGGCTTCAGGAGCGCAGTTCCGTGAAGGAGATCAATCCGACCCGCTGATTGCCTAGGGAACACTCCCTCGTGCAACCTTGAACCCGGGCCGGCGACGGCGACAGACCGCCTCCGGCACCGGTGAATGAATCCAACAACCGGCCATCCTTTAGACCGTATTCCGGGTTCTCCCACCGACACCCGCAGTCCAAATCTGAACCCAGGGTTTCGCCCAGAGTTTACGATCCTGCTGGTGTCGGTTTTGTTTTTGCTGAGCGCGTGCCGTCGAGCGGATCCGCCGGCCGTCGGTGATCCGGCCTCGGACCCCGGACTGGATCCGGCCGTTCGCGCCCACATCCAGCGCCTAGTTGCCGCCGCTAAGGCCCAACCCCGCGACGCCACGGTTCGAGCCCACCTCGGCATTGCCTTGGCTGCTAATGGACTGTGGAAAGAGGCCCGATCAGGCTTTCAAGCGACGGCCGTTTTGGATCCGGACGAACCTCTGGCCCCCATGTACGCCGCGGCCGCCCTGCAAGAGCTCTCGGATGGCCCCGGGTCCCTGCGGGAGTTCCGGGAACTGGCCCAACGCTTTCCGGGCTTTGCCCCCATCTGGTACCGGGTCGGAGAAGCCAGCCTTCGAGCCGGTGAATTGCAACCCGCTGAACAAGCCTTTACCACCCTGACGCGACTGGCTCCCAAGGAGTCCCGAGGGGCCCTGGGTCTTGCGGAGATTCATTTCC
Organism: Verrucomicrobiales bacterium; assembly: GCA_005805505.1. GTDB lineage: Bacteria > Verrucomicrobiota > Verrucomicrobiia > Limisphaerales > UBA9464 > SXXZ01. The sequence continues at coordinate 6,737 of SYMJ01000244.1, forward strand.
GGCGTGGTGAGGCCAATCAAGCCCTGCCGCTGGCGGAGCAGGCACTCCGTCTGGATCCGGGATCCAAACCTGCCTTCTACTTGCTCGGCCAAATCCTCCGCTCGCTCGGCCGAACCAACGAAGCGCGTTTAGCCATCGCCGCAGGGACCGGAGAAGCTCGACAACCCATGTCCGACCCCTGGGCGGAGGCAGCACCTGAACAAGTCCGTTTGCTGCCGGGAGTCTTCCAGCAAGCCGAGGCTATGTCCGCTCTGGGACGACCGGAGGGCGCCGCGGCGTTGCTGGAGCGCATCCGTCCCTTCCATCCCAATCACCCGGGACTGCTCAATCAACTGGGCGTGGCTCTCAACCGATCCGGCCAACCTCAGAAAACCCTCGCCTTGCTGGACCCACTTTCGGCTGCTGACCCCAAGGCGGCGGCGCTGCGCATCACTCGCTCCCATGCCCACGCGCAACTCGGTAACCAAGAGGCGGCCCTTTCAGAAGCTCGCGAGGCGATCCATCTGGCTCCGCGTCTCGCCCAATCCCATCTGGCGCTGGCCAACGCCCACCTCGCCGCCGAACAAGATTCCGAAGCGCTTTTGGCTCTCGAAGAGGCTTCACGCTGCGACCCTGCTAATGCCGAGATCCTGCTCGAGGCGGCCACCATCCGGTGGCGCAATTTGCATGAAGGAGCGCCCGCAGTGACCTTGTTGAATAAGGCTCTGGAGATCCAACCCGCACTGGTTCCCGCTTTGCGTCTCCTGGCTGAAATCCAAGCCGCGACCGGAGACTCCAAGGGATCGCAGCGCTCGATGGATGTGCTGCGATGGCTGGCCGCCCAAAGCGGAGAACGTACGCCATGAATACCTCCCCGTTTCTCGGTCGGCTGCGATGGAGGGCCATGCCTGCTGTGATCGCTCTGTTGTTCGGTTGCTCTCGTGAACCAGCGGAGCGGGCGGTGACAAAGACCAACGAACCCGCTTCCACCAACCTAGCCCCGGCCCACCCTTGGTTCACCAACGTCGTCAGCGGCAGCGGTCTTTCGTTCATTCACCATTCTGGAGCCTCCGGCCGGTTCTGGCTCCCAGAGATGGAAAGCGGGGGCGTCGGACTCCTCGACTACGATGGCGATGGTCTTCTGGATGTGTTCTGCGTCGATGGGGGATCGCTGGATCCAGATCGACCCGCCGCCCCGGCTCACCGGCTTTACCGCAACCTTGGCCAGTGGCGTTTTGAGGATGTGACCGCTGCCGCCGGCCTAGCCTGTCCCTCCGGCTACGGGATAGGTTGCACGGTCGGCGATTACGATGGCGACGGCCGAGAGGACCTCTATGTCACTCAAGTGGGCTCCAACCGGCTTTACCGGAATCGCGGCAACGGAACCTTCGAAGACGTCACGGCTCAAGCCGGAGTGGCCGTCAACCGCTTCAGTACCAGTGCAGCGTTCGTGGACATCGATCAAGACGGCGACCTCGACCTGATGGTGGTCAACTACGTGCGCTGGTCCCCGAATATCGAAATGGAGTGCTTCTCCGACGGCGGCCGACGGGACTACTGCTCACCTCGCAATTACAACGCTCCCACCCCGACAGTCCTCTTCCGCAACCGGGGGGACGGCACCTTTGAAGACGTCACCACCGCCGCCGGTCTGGATCGCGCCTACGGCAATGGCCTCGGCGTCGCCACGGGCGATTTCGATCACGACGGCCGGATCGACCTCTTCGTGGCCAATGACGCCACCCCCAACCAACTCTGGCTTAACCGGGGCCAATGGCGCTTTGAGGAGGATGCCCCGCTGCGGGGGTGCGCGCTCAATTCCATGGGCATTCCGCGAGCTGGAATGGGCGTCGTCGCCGTGGACATGGAACAGCGGGGATGGCTCGATCTCTTCGTGACCCACCTGGTCGGAGAGGGCAACGGATTCTTCCGCAACCAAGCCGGCCTCTTTGTCGACGCCGTCACTCACGATGGACCGATGGCTGGAAGCCTTCCTCACACGGGTTTTGGTCTGAGTGTCACCGATTTCGACAATGACGGCCAATTAGACCTCTACGTCGCCAATGGACGGGTCCGACTGGGAACTGGAAATAACTTGTCGTCCGGCGACCCCTTTGCAGAAGCCAATTCTCTGAGCCGAGGCCTGGGAGGCGGTCGTTTTGCCTCAGTCTTGCCTGAAGGAGGAACGACTCCATTGCTGGAAGCCACCAGCCGCGGACTGGCCGTGGGCGACCTCGACAACGATGGCGCGCAAGATCTGGTGGTGCTTAACCGGGATGGCCCAGTCCACTTGTTGCGCAACATCAGCGCGCCCGACCGGGGTTGGATAGGCATTGAATTGCACGGACGACGCGGCTTGAACCCGCGCCACGCGATTCTACGCCTCGAGTCCGAGACCGGAGTCCAATGGCGGAGTCACCAACCCAACCAGGGCTACTGCTCCAGTGGCGACCCTCGGGTCCACTTTGGTCTGGGCTCGGCTCGGAAAGGCCGCCTCTGGGTTCGGTGGCCCGATGGGACTGCCGAAGACTTTGGCGTGCTGGAATCCCAGCGCAGTCACCGCATCGAAGCCGGACGCGGTACCCCAGCGCCCAAAGCCTTCACTTGGTAGGACACCCATTCCCTTCATCGTGATGAGCTAGATTCCGGCACACGGCCACGACGGAATTGACCCCCTCGTCGGTCTCGATACACTGTGGCGCATGATCTCCCGGATAGCCTATCAAGGCGCAATTGCTGCGGTGTCGTTGCTTCTGCTCACTGCCGGCTGTGGAAAATCTGAGGACGCCGCCAAGGCGGTCGATGTGCCCGCTCAGGTGGCTCAACTCAAGGGTGGCACCGATGCTCAGGCCAATGCACTGAGCGAACTCGCCGCCGGAGGCCCAAACTCCGCTTCTGCGGTTAAGGACATCATCCCGTTACTCAAATCAGACGACACAGTGATCCGCCGCCTGGCCGCCTACGCACTCTGCCAGATCGGACCTGCGGCCAAGGCGGCGCTTCCGGACCTCAAAGCCCTGATGCAAGATGCGGACATGAGCACCGCCACCACTGCGATCAACGCAATGAACGCCATTGATCCCTCTTCCACCGAGGGCGTCAAAGTGCTGAACGTGACCCAGTAGGCAGATCCCCATTCAACAACTTCGGCATTCGACCAAAAATCGTCACCAAAAGTTTCTTTGTGCGGTGGAGTTCGGCGTTCATCGTGCTTCTAACACCTATCCCTCGAACATCGCTACTCTCCCTTACACCACCGAAAGGGGGAAAAAGCGGCACTACGAACCATTCCCATGCGCTTGCTACCACTATTTCCTTACCTTTCGATAAGAATGCTTCCGGCGCTCATTGGGGGATTCTGCGTGAGCCTCGCACTTTTAGGAGCCAACCCCACGCACTCGTTTCGGGCGAAGGCGTTCCCCGAACCGGATTCTGACGGGGACGGGCTGAGCGATGTCCTCGAACTGCGCTTCGGCAGCGACCCCTTCGTGGCCGACACCGATGGCGATGGAGCCAACGACCTCGCGGAATTCACAGCCAACACACTGCCCCGCGACAAGACCAGCATCCCCCTCTTTCAGACCGTCGACCGGGATCGACAGTTGCTCAGCGGCGATTTACTGCGACTGCGCCCGCTTTCACTCAAACCCCTCTCGCTCAAGACCAACATCACGATCGTCACGAACGATCCCCCGCCGGACGGAGGCGACCCGACCTACACCACCAACAACACCATCGTCACCAATTACACTACCTATCAGTGGTATCGGGACGGCAAGTCCCTGACCGGCCAAACCAATGTGAACCTGGTTTTTTTCGGCGTCGAACGACCAGAATCCGGTCGTTACACGCTGGAGGCCCGATTGGAGAGCACCCTCCAACACGAGCCCAAAGGGACCCGGATTGATGTCTTGGGAGTCCATCCTTTGAGGGAGTTTCCGAGACCGTCCGGTGAACTCGTGGTTTGGGGACGCGAAATCGGCCCCACTCCCCCGAAATTGACCAACGCCGTCGCCATCGCCCGAGGCTTCGTCCACGGCTATGCCCTCGATGCTAATGGAAAACTTTGGGGATGGGGAACCAACACCCTCGGCCAGCTCAGCACCCCCAATAGCCTACCTCCAGTTCAGAATATCTCCGCAGGGGCCTTCCACACCCTGGCGATATTGACCAATGGAATGGTCCGGGCCTGGGGCGACACTCGTTATGGACAAACGGCCGTCCCGCCGGAATCGACGGAAGCCATCGCCGTGGCCGCGGGTCATTTCCACTCGGTGGCCCTGCGCCCCGATGGCACCGTCGTCTGTTGGGGCGACAACAGCAGCCTGCAATCGGTGGTGCCGCCCGGACTTTCCGGAGTGGTGGCCATCGCCGCCGGCGCCGCCCATACCGTGGCCCTGAAATCCGATGGAACCGTGGTCTGCTGGGGATCCAACGACCGGAGACAGGCTGCAATTCCCGCCAACCTTCCTCGTATCGCCCGGATTGCCGCGGGCGACTACCACACCCTCGCCCTATCCCGGGAGGGAGTCATTATGGCCTGGGGTGACACAGCCTTGAAGCAAGTCCCGGCGCCGCCCCGGATGCCGCCGGCCCTGGCAATCAGCGCCGGTGCGGGCTATTCGTTGGCGCTGACGGCCACTGACAATGCAGTCGGCTGGGGTACCCCGGCCGTAGCGGCCCAATCCACCCCCCAGACCAATCTCTTCACCTTGACCGCCGGCTTCCATGCCGCGGCTGGAATCCGAGCCCGGATCGATGGCGACCAGGATGGCGTCGATGATTCCACCGAAGTTGCGTTGGGCCTCAATTCCGTCGTGCCGGACACCGACCAGGACGGATTAGAGGACGGCATCGAACTCCGCATGTTCCTCAATCCGCTCTCTCCCGATTCCGACGGTGATGGCGTCCCCGATTTGGCTGAACTGACTCAGAGCAGCGATTCCGATGGCGATGGCGTTCCGGACACCGAAGAACTGCGCACTGGCCTCAACCCGTTGGACCCGGACAGCGACTCCGATGGTTCCCCAGACGGAGCGGAACTGGCTGCGGGCACCAATCCGTCTTCGGACGAGAGTTATCCGGTCTTTGCGTTGCTCGAGCGCGATCGCCAAGTCCTTGCCGGGGACAGGCTAGTACTGCGTGCGGTCGCCCTGAAACCAGCCACTGCAACCGCCACTGTGGTAATACCACCGGTAGTTCTTCCGCCGACTCCGCCGGTGGATCCGAATGCAGACCCCGGCACAGACCCCGGCACAGACCCCGGCACAGATCCGGGAACGGGTACGGGCGGTAGCATCACAAATTCTCCTCCCACACCCCCCGCCGTAGCCGCCAAGGCTCCATCATTCCAGTGGTTCCGCGACGGCAAGGCCCTAGCAGGCCAAACCAACGTCAACCTGGTCCTGCACGACATCCTTCCTGAAGAAGGCGGAATCTACCGTCTGGAAGCCTCTCTCGATGCAACCACCCGGATCCAAACCAGCCGAAATTTGCGGGTCGAAGTCCTGCGATTCCCGCGATCACCCTCGCCCGAGCGCATCGTGGGCACCGTAGTAGCCTGGGGTGACGACACCTTCGGCCAAACGACGCTGCCCGGTAACATCGGTCCCGTCACCGCGGTGGCTGCGGGTTTTGGCCATTCCCTGGCGCTCCGCACCAACGGCACCGTGGTCGCCTGGGGACAAGATTCTCAGGGACAGGCTCGTATTCCCAGCGACCTAGGCTCCGTGGTGGCCATCGCCGCCGGCGCGGCTCATTCGGTGGCCCTGACCTCCGAGGGTCAGATTATTTGCTGGGGCGACAACACTTGGGGACAGGCTACCGTTCCAGCCGGGCTCACCAACGCCCTAGCCATCGCCGCCGGCGACCTGCACACCGTGGCTCTCGACCGAAATGGCAAGATCTGGGCGTGGGGTGACACCACAGTGGGTCAAACCAACTTAAATGGACGCACGGGCACGCGCATCCTAGCCGGTGCAACCGCCTCGGGCTGGATCAGTGCCTCCGGCCAATTCCGGACGGTGGGTCGCCCCGGACTGACCAACCTCAGCGGTGTCGTAGGATTTGCCTCGCGAGAAGACCAAGGCCTCCTGCTCCACCGCAACGGCGCGGTGACAGCCACCCCTGGCTCCACCGGAACCCCCTCACGCGAGGCCACGCCGGCGCTGACCATCGCCACCACAGCCTCCATCGGAGCGGCTGTGACACCCGATGGATCGGTGACGGTCTGGGGTGACACCAATGCCCTGGCCTGGCGAGTGCCCACCGGGTTGAAACGCATAGAGCAACTGGCCGGCGGAGCCCATCACTTGGTGGCCCTTCAACGGTTGCCTGACGCAGACACCGACGGGTTGGTCGATTCCCTAGAGCGGGCCAATGGATCCGACCCCGCCGACCCGGACTCGGACAACGACGGCCTGGAGGACGGTATCGAAAATCGACTCGGCTCTAACCCGAGCCTCGCAGACACCGACGGCGACGGACTGGGCGACCGGACTGAACTGCAAAACGGTTTTGATCCGGCCATCGCCACAGAGCGACCCGATGGATGGTTAGGCCTCGAACCGTTGATCGCGCTAAAGAGCTTCGCGCTCGGCGGAGAGGGCTACCGTCTTCAGGGATCCCAAGACGATGCGGTCTGGGGAGATTTAGAGGAACTCCATCGCGAGACCAAAGGATGGTCCCGCCGCTTCACTAATACCCTCCCGACTCAGGCCTTCTACCGTCTCCAGGGGCCCGACCATGGGAATGCCATCGAGGGCCGCATCGAAGGCAGCGTTCTCGCCTGGGGCGACGCCACTCTCGGGCAGACTTCCGTGCCAAAATCATTGGGCACACTCCGCCAAATCAGCGCCGGAACGTGGCACACGCTGGCCTTGCAAACCAACGGCACCGTGGTGGCCTGGGGTGATTCGACCGACGGTAAGTTGTCTGTTCCCAATACGTTGCAATCCGTCGTCGCCGTCGCGGCCGGCGGCAACCATTCGCTGGCCCTCGACGCCGACGGACATGTCACCGGTTGGGGACGCAACACGTCCGGGCAAGCCACCGCACCGGTGTTTAGTGCCCCGGTCACAGCCATCGCTGCCGGCGGCGACTACAGCCTTGCCTTGCTGGCCGACGGCACGGTTACGGCCTGGGGCACCAACTACAACGGGCAGCTCAATATCCCGTCCGGACTTCAGAACGTGCGCGCCATCGCCGCCGGTTGGAGTCATGCCATCGCCCTCCTCGATGGCGGCACGGTGGTTTGCTGGGGCAACAACCGAGCCGGTCAATGCCTGGTTCCGGCGGGTTTGAAAAACGTCGTCGCGGTCACTGCTGGCGACTCCCATACGGTGGCCCTCCTCGCCGACGGCACGCTCGTCGCCTGGGGCAGCAACGGTGATGGGCAATTGCGGATCCCCGCAGGACTCGAGCGGGTCGTCTCCATCCAGGCCGGCTACAATCACACGGTGGCCCTCCGTGACTCGGGCGAACTGGTAACCTGGGGTGGGGATTCTGCCGGATCCCTCCACATTCCTGATTCAGCCAATGGCGCCCTGCTATTCTCGGCCGGCGGATTCCACACCGTGGCAGCCCTTCAACCCCGCGACACCGACGGTGACGGCCTGGACGACCGCTACGAATTGGTCATCGGCACTTCCCCCGAAACTGCCGACACCGATGGCGACGGATTGCCCGATGGCCAAGAACTCCGATCCGGTTACAATCCGCTTCGTCCCACCGAGGCTTCGGACGGTACGGTAATCCTGGCACCCGCCCTGCGCATCGTGCGCTTCACCTTGGGAACAAAAACCTACCGGCTGCAAAGCTCGACCAACCTCTCCACGTGGACCAATGCCGGCGACCCCATTCGCACTGTCAACGGCTTCAGCTCCCTGATCATTGAAGTCCCCGAAGAAAGCGGATTCTACCGCCTGATTAGCCCGTAAGGCTGAAGCGTTATATTTAAACCAGTTGCCGGGGACAGGGACCCAGACTCACGCGGAGGCGCGGAGAACGCGGAGGACGAAGCCCCAAAATCTATTTCCGGTTACGTCAGTGGACCTGAATTCCAAAAATATCTCCGCGCCTCCGCGGCTCCGCGTAAACCAATCCCAGCTCTGAGCCTCAACGAATCCATCGTAGAACGCACTTAGGGACAGGCTGCCTAGCGCCCTCTGAGAACGGTCCTTGGCGACGAAAGACTGGCGGTATTTAATTTCTCCTATGATCCCTAGGCTCGTTCGAAATGGCTTCTCCGTGCTGTCCGCACTGCTTTGGAGCCTGTCCCTAGACCTCAGCGTCCACGGCGAGATTCCTCTGGTGGATCTGGCATCCGACGCGACGCGACAAACCCTCGTGGACCGAGAAGAAGGACAATACCTTGGACACCCCACCACGGTGCTTTTGGAGGATGGTCACACGGTCCTCTGCGTGTACCCCAAGGGTCACGGCAAAGGGGCTATTCAGCTCAAACGGAGCACCGATGGCGGCCTGACCTGGAGCTCGAGGCAACCCGTTCCAGACAACTGGGCCACTTCGCTCGAAACGCCCACCATCCACCGGGTGATCGACGCCGCGGGGCGCCGTCGCTTGATCGTCTGGTCCGGACTCTGGCCGGCTCGCCTCTCCATCTCGGAGGACGACGGATCCTCCTGGTCGCCTCTGAGGGCCGTGGGTGATTGGGGAGGCATCGTTGTGATGGGTTCTTTGGAACCCGTGCGAAACAAACCGGGCCACTATCTGGCGTGGTTCCACGACGATGGGCGATACATCTCCAAGGGGGCCCAGCCCGCCAATCCGTCCACTTTTCGACTGTATCAAGTCCGCTCAGAAGACGGCGGTCTGACCTGGTCCCAACCGCGGGTCCTCTGGTCCGATTCTGCAATCCACCTCTGCGAACCAGGCGCAGTCCGTTCTCCGGACGGGCGCACCTTGGTGCTGTTGTTGCGTGAAAATCGTCGAAAACTGAATTCCCACTTTATTGTTTCTACCGATGAGGGTGCGACTTGGAGCGATCCGAAGGAATTGCCGCTGAGCATCACCGGTGACCGACACACCGCAAAGTATGCGCGCGATGGTCGACTGGTGATCTCTTTCCGGGACACGGCCAAGGGATCCCCCACAGCCGGGGATTGGATCGCCTGGGTGGGCGAGTTCTCGGACCTTCTCAGTGGCCGTGAGGGTCAGTACCGGATCCGTCTCGGTGACAACCAACATGCCTGGGATTGCGCCTACCCGGGTGTGGAGGTGCTGAGCGATGGCACCGTGTTGGCCACCACCTACGGTCACTGGGATGCAGGCAAATCGCCCTACATTATCTCGGTGCGATTCACACTAAAGGAAATCGACCGCCGACTCTCTGTGAAACCCTGAGCGGTTAATCCAAAAAACGTCTCTGCCTCGGGCCAATCGAGAGGATGGACCCGAGCCGCGGGAGCCTCGAGGTTGCCCCTCCGGAACCGGCCCTGCATCCATCACCTACTTCCGCAGATGTTTGAAAATCTTCCCCGGAAAATAGGGCAGCGCGAAATACACCTCCTTGAGCATCCGCGGCGACATCTGAGAAGGGACGGTCGCGGTGACATAGGCTCTCGGGTGGACCAGATCCTGGGGCCAGGGTCGGGCAGCCTCATGAGCCTTCGGGTAATCGGCCAAACGGCTTTCGCGGACGAACAGGAACAAGTTCTGAACATACCACCAGGCCACTCGGTCATTGCCCCAAATTTGATGACGTAAACAGTCCAACGGAACAAAACCCTGTGAACGAAACCGCTCGATCCAATAGCTTTGAAATTGCTCGTTCACATGGTGGGTCCCCCCTTGCCCCGGGATCGCAGCACTGAAGGCCACCGCGTCCCCCAGCGCACAAAGATCCGCCACAAAACTGTCCGCACGCGATCCGTCGAGGTGCTCGGCTACTTCAAGACAGTTGACGAGGTCGAAGCGCCGATCTAGGCGCAGTGGCTGCGACAAATCTTTCCTGAGGAATCGATCGCCCGGAATTAGGAGTTGGTCGACCTGCACGATATCGCCGTCGATGCCAAGAACCTCGCAACCCGCCTGGGCATAGGCCTGCGCCCACGTTCCGGACCCGCACCCCACATCAACCACCGACTTGGCCGGGACCAGTCCTAGCAGCAACGGGACAACCTCCCGCGCCGAAACTGCGGAATCCTCCTTCAGTCCCTCGTAATACCGGGTCGAATAGGCGCTCATGCCGCAGAAGGCTAAAGGTCCTCACCACTTGGGGAAAACGGAATCTAGCGCCAGTTAATGGTCTATAGGGATCGGTAAACGTCCCCGAAAACGCATCTCTTCAAAGTTGGAGCGAACAAGCGCTCGCCGTGCGCCATCA
>SYMJ01000033.1 GCA_005805505.1 Verrucomicrobiales bacterium
ACGCCTATGTCCTCATGCCGAATCATTTTCATGTGGTGGTCGAGACGCCGCAGCCAAATCTGGTCGCCGGTATGAAATGGTTGCTGGGCACTTACACGAGTCGCTTCAACCGGCGTCACAAGCTCTTCGGCCACCTGTTCTCCGGGCGCTACAAGTCCCTGATCATGGACGGATCGGGTAGCGGTTATCTCAAGAGCGTGGGCGATTACGTCCACTTGAATCCGGCGCGAGCGAAACTGGTGGTGGCGGATGTGCCCTTGAAGAGTTTTGCCTGGAGCAGTTGGCCGGCGTACTTGCTAGCGCGCTCAAAACGTCCGGCGTGGTTGCGGGTAGATCGGTTGCTGGGCGAGTGGGGCATCCCAGAGGACAGTCCTGCGGGGCGGCAACGGCTTGAGCGGGCGTTGGAGGAACGGCGCAACACGGAGGAAGGCGAGGAGTTCAAGCCGATTCGGCGCGGCTGGTGTCTGGGCGAGGAGACGTTTCGGGAGGAGTTGCTGACGCAAATGAGCGAGCGGATGGGGGGCGGAGCATTACGGCGAGGAGCGCGCAGAGACGGCGGAGGCGCTGGCGGAACTGATCATCGCGGCGGAGTTGAAGCGGGGGCGGTGGCAGGAAGCTGATCTCAACACTCGGCCCAAGGGGGATTCAGTGAAGGTGGATTTGGCGGCGCGCTTGCGGGCGGAGACGACGATGACGGTGGGGTGGATCGCCGAGCGTCTGGCGATGGGCACGCGTGGTTATCTGAACCATCTCTTGTATCGCCGAAGGAAGCTGGGCGGGTATTAACCAATATCAAGAACTGCCCCCTTTACTGGTGCCTCCGGAGAACCTGCGTGCGGTGCGCCGGACGGTGAACCCAGATAGGGATCGCGACGAACCGGCGATGTTGAAGCCGCATGCATACCGGACAGGAACTGTCTACGCCAGCAGTCCTTGTCTGACATTGTTTCGTTCCGGCGCGCTGCCGGTAAAGGGATTGGAACTGGTGGTGGAGAAGCGCCGATTGTGCGGCGACCTCAGTCCGGAGTCAGCGCTCGCGATCCTGCAGAAGACCCCGCCCGCGATGGTTCTGACCCACGACCAGACCCAAGCCACCGCCTCGATTTACAGCCCCTTTGCCGGCACGAACTTCCTGGAACGCTTCTACGTGAAGGCTCTGGAGAACTCCACCGGCCAGCTGTGGGTGCGGCAAAAATAATCAACCCGTCAGAGGAAGCTAATCAACAGGGGTAAATAACGTATAAATCCAGTAAAAAAGGCGACAAGATAGTCAATTTTATATAATAAAAATAAAAAATGCGCAAACAAAAATAAATAATTTGACTAAAATTACCGCTCAATCTTTGATAAGATTTAAAACAGATGAGAAGTTTCAACCACCAATGGAATCTGCGCCGAATTTTCGGTAGACAGGCCGTGGTGTGTGTTGGTCGCTCGACGTGCCCTAAGGCGGGCATCCCCGCCCGGGTAACCCCAGCCCTATCGTCGCGCTGGATCTGTACAGACACGTTGAGCCGACTTGACGACTTGCCGAATCTGGTTGTGGATGACCTGTGGAGTGCCCCTTTGGGGTGCCAGCGCACACCCTCCGTTCCGGCAACAGGTCAGGTGTTTTCTGCACCTTCGATACCAACGTCGTGGGTTGCGCCTCAAGACGCGCTTCCAAAGCACGTCACAAGTCTCCCCCAAGCCCCCGTAACCATGTGAACGTTTACTTCAGCGACACCGCTCGGCATTATCTTCCAAGATTCACCCCCTTCCGATTGGAAATAGCTAGGAACCAAAACTTCAGAGAGTCAAAAAACGGTCAAAATTAAATCGTTAACTATAATAAAAATGAAAATTATAATTCAACATGTTTGTGTAGGTATTATAATATCTGGTTCTTTTATTGGGAACCAAGTGATGGCCCAGTCTATGTATGAGAAGGATTTGTTTACGACTGGAGTTGGGGTTCTCAAGAAGCTTTCAGATATTGCTGTTTAAAAATTCAGTCAAGGGACGGATTATGAAACTTATTTCAATGAGATTGTGATTTTGAGCCATACTGAGACATCCCTCGAATTGGGAGGGCGGCCCGCTAACACTGGTATAAAAAGAATTAAAGATATGGGGATAGAAAAATCAGATCCTTCCAAGACTTATAGTAATACTAGATCTTTAAATATAGATTCCAATGGAATGGAGATTCCAAAGTCGGAAACAATCACTGTTGGTGCCTTCACGCCGATTCAAGGTAAACAAAAATGGGTATGCGATGAACCGGCAAGATTTGAGAAGAGAAGCTTGGATGTAAAAATAACATATCGCGTGAAGAATAAGGTTGCGATTCCGGCAAGAAACATCCAGAAGACAGCGATAAGTAGCCACAACATTGTTGTTGTGGCTGAAGGGGCAGTTGTTCCGTCAAGCTGCTTTGGATCTGAAACACCTAGAAGTTGGGTAATTCCCATTCAGGTTTCTCGACTCGGCTACACTGACTTTAGTTGGGAATATCAAGATTCTGTTGTCGGAGTACTCAACGCCAAATATTCGAGGGCTGAAGCGTTAGCTCACCAGATGTTTAAGGATTCTTACTCCATATTGCCGACGGATCAAAAAGCCCAAGTCGACGCAATCCTTAGAAAAAAGTGACTTTTATAGCGGGTTTTTTGTTAATTAGTTATGGCGGCATTCAGTCCCGCTGCCGCAGTAATCCTCGGCATCGTTTTTCTCCAAGAAACAAACTGGTTTTAAATTTTAACTGCTTTTAAAAATGTTTGAAACAATAAGATTGTCTTTACGGGTATTGTTTAAGAGTTTTTGAAGGGCGGTTATCAGGCTGGTTGATTACGGTTGTGATTGTCGTGTCGTTGCGTACTGATTAATTGTCTATTATTTTTTTATTGAAATTAATAATGAAAAAATCCAATACCATCAGGCTGATCTTCTTCTTGGGTTTTGCGTTGATGGCGACTTTCTTGTTTCGATACCGTCCCTTAATTATGGTTCAGATTAAGGAGGGTGAGCCAGCCGCGAAGCTGTTGACCTTGCCAGAGACGAGGCGCTTGCTGGGGAAACCGACCCAGGGGGCTACTGCAAACGGTTTGTCGGGTTTTGAAGGATGGTACGAACAATTGCCTGACTGGTTGGCGAGCAATAGTTTTCCCGCGTATGTGATTCCCGAGACCCGGTCATTAACAGTTTCTCTGCGAGCACTGTATGCTGAAACCAATGCCACGCCGCGTGCCATTCAGGCTGGGCATAATTTGGTGGCCAACGAGTTGATTTGGGGCCCTCAATCCAACATATTCTGCCGTACCCTGTCTCAAAGGTTTCTCTTGGAAAGAGAGATTTCAAGTCGATTGTTTTTCGAATTGTCAAACAAAGTGCGGGAATTCAATGAATAAATTTGCATGGGCGTTTGTGTTGATGGTGGTTCTGGTGTTGACCTTATTGGTCAATATACGTTCCAAGGATTCAACACGCCACCGGTTAGACCTGGACTCGCCCCAAGAGTTGCCGGCAGATGGAAGCGCGCCCCTAATCGGAAAGGGAAACAATCCAAGACGATCGCTATCGAAACAAAGCGAAAATCTGATTTACGATCCGCAACGCCATCGTGACGATCCGGTATATGCCAGAGAAGTAGACCGGCTGCTGACTATCCAAGAAGCCAAATCTCTGTTGCAGGATTTGGACCCAGTAATTCGTGCTGACATCACTCAAGTGTACCAGGTTCTCTCGAATTACTTTGGCGGCGACGTGGCGATGATCCAGTTAAGGCCCACCTATTGTGAGTTAGCTGGTATTTCTCAATGGCGGGATTTCCTGAAAGAGAAGGAATCAAAGATCGGAGAGAGTTTTCCCACGTACCGAGAGATCCCTGCTGAATTGAAGAACGACTATCTCAGTGGCGATGAATTACTGGTGAAAAAAGGAATCGCGTTTTCAAGGGCGAGGCTTTCGTTAGAGTTGGGAACGCCCATTGAGAGTTTTTTCGAATCCTTGTACGCCCTGAACATCCGGAAGGGCATCTATCCACGCGAAGACAGATTGGAGGCAGGTCAGCCAATCGTGGCCCCCGAGGAAGAGACTCAAGACCATTCCCCGTAACCCCCGTTTTACGGTGTTAGAATTGGCACGACCGCCCTGCGCCAGCAACTGTGCGACGGATGGCTCAGGTTGCGAGGAGGATTTTAATAATCACTGCAACCGCTGGGTGGTCTTGCTCCAGAGCCACTCGACGTCGCGGTTGTTGGCCTGGTTCGGGGGGCTGAAGCCGGTGCGTTTGACGGGTTGTACCGTCCGCTTATCGAGCCAGCGCTTGATTTCGGAGTGGCCGTCGGCGAAGGCAAAACCACAGGCCCCGTTGTGGTAGCTGGCCGGCAGGTCGGGCATGACCGCCTGCGCGAGATTCGGGGCGGGCTTCATGTCGGTGCAAAAGAACCCGTCGTTGATGCTGTCGGGATGCTCATCAACAAAGACCCAGGTGTCGGAGGGTTGCACGAAGTCGGAGTCCTTCAGGAACATGCGCCAGGGCGGGCTGTTGCCGAACCAGGTGGGTTGTCCGTCATGCATGCCGACCCACGAGTTGATCGAGTTGCTGCGGATGCGGGGTTTGCCGTTGGCTCCCAGCGTCAAGAAGGTGTCGGCGGGGCACTTGTAGATCTTCTGGGTCATGCCCGTGTAGCGCCAGATCGAGCCCTTGCCCAAGGTGTTGGTGACGTCCCAGTTGTCGCGGTTGGCGGTGTTCCAATCGAGAATGCCGTAGGCCCAGGAATTGAAGTTGGGGTTGCTCGAGTAGGCCGGCGGGATCTTCCCGTTCTGGTCATCCACGTAGAGCTTCCACGACATCATTAACTGCTTGGTGTTGTTGAGGCACATGATGCCATTGCCCTTGGCCTTGGCCTTGGCCAGCGCCGGCAGAAGCATGCCTGCCAAAATGGCGATGATGGCGATGACCACCAGCAGTTCGATGAGCGTGAAGCCATCCTGAATGCGTCGCTGCGGCCGTGGCGCGGAGAGAGAGAGGCGAATGGGAACCTCGGACGAGGGCTGGGCTTTCGGTGTCATGGCGTCTGATCTCCGATCAAAATCCCGAAAGCAGCTGTCGGGGGATAACGAGAACTACCCGGGATTAATGTAGAAATTGGTGACGAGTTCTTGGTTTGGTCAAGGCCTTTTCACCGTACCCTCTGAGTGCTTTTGTCCTCGGATTGGGATCCTGATCTACCGCTGCTGGAAATGATTGGGGTGGGGGATTGGTTTGGACAGCAGTAACTCAGGATTGGAGGCTGGTTCCCATGCTCCCGAAACATGTCCCGCAAGCCCTCGTTCATCCAGCGTTCTTGGAGGCTCCCTCTCAGGCTTTCGTGACGGTGTTGGTGACAGTGTTGGTGACGGCCTTGGCCGGAGGAATGGGTTGGGGAATCCGCGGGCAGTATGGCCATGAGACCGGGGCGATGATGGCCGGTCTGCTGGTCGCGCTGGTTCTCGCGTTGCGTTTGGCACCTCACCTGCCGCCGTTGGCATCCGCACGGGCAGTGGCTCTGGCGACCGTGGCCATGGGTTTCGGCGGAACAGAGACCTACGGCCAGACCATCGGACTGACTCAAGACGCTGCTCTGATCGGCAACGTGGCGGCGCTTGGCTGGGGTATGTTGGGACTGGCCATCAAAGGGGGAATCTGGATCGGGTTCTTCGGATTGTTTTTGGGAATGGGTCTGGGCGGAATCCGATATCGGGTTCGGGAGATGCTGTTTTTGATGCTGGCTCTCATTGCTGTTCAGCGGGTTGGAGTGGGGTGGATCAATGAGCCCTTTGATCCAGCCCATCGGATCCTACCGCGAATCTATTTCTCCGATGACTGGCGGTGGGAGCCGGATTCGGTCCTCAAACCGCGTCGTGAGGTTTGGGGAGGTTTGCTCCTGGCCCTTGCAGTCGCCGGGGCCTGGTGCGGTGTGTGCCGGCGGGATGTTCTGGCCGTGCGCATGATGCTTTGGGGGTTCTTCGGCGGGGCCCTGGGTTTTCCTCTGGGACAATCGTTGCAGGCGGCGCACGCGTGGCATCCGGAGTGGTTTCAGGGCGGCCTCTGGACTCGGTTGGCGCCCCACATGAACTGGTGGAATTGGATGGAGACTACCTTTGGTTGCACCATGGCCGCGGTTGTTGCCGTGGGCTTGAATCGGAACCGCAAGCTCATCGCCCACACCGTCGATCCGGAGAAGGGGTGGACATCGCCGGTTGAATTCGCGGTTTTGACCCTCCATCTGGGACTCCTCGTGGCTTCGGAGTGGGGACCATTTCCACGCATCCAGGCGATTTACGATCCCGGTTTACACCTGGGCCTGATTCCTCTGGTGGCCGTGGTCGTGGGGCGTCGGTGGCCGGCGTGGCTTATCACCGTAGTGACCGTGGTGCCGATCGCGGGGAAGACTTTTTTAGTCCGAGGCATCGAGAATCCCGTGGCGATCGGATGGGAGGGTGCCGTCGGGACTCTCTGGATCCTGGGTGTCCTGTTGCTGGGATTGCCATTGGTTTGGGCGAGTCTCTCCGCGGCCTGGTGGATCGCGGATCAGGATCGGGAACCGGACAGTGGCCGATCGCTGCGTCGAACCTTGCTCGGCTCGGCTTGGGTTTACTTCGCCTTGAACTTCGTTTTTTTTGACTTTCCTTGGCCGTGGCAACCTTGGACGGCAAGAACTCCCAACGCGCTCTTCTTTATGCTGGCCTTGTTTGCGCTTACAGCCTTGGCGCTCGCCAGTCCCCCGGCGCGACCCGGGAGGCTTCGGGTGTCTTCTCAGTAAAAACTCGTCCAGTTGCCGTAGTGTCGCCAGACGATGGCGCTGGCTCGGGCGAGGTCGGCGTGGCCGTCGGCAAAGGCGCGGCTAATGGAGGCCGCCCGGCCGCCCTGGATTTGGAAGCCCGAGTCGGCCTTCATCGTCGGATGCCCGCCCCAAGCCTTCTGAAGATTGGTTTCGAAGCCGTCTTTGTAGAGTGTGTCGGTGATGATGGGGCTGGTGGATGCGCCGGCGTCTTCCAGTCGCGTGGGCCATCCTTCGACCATTGAATTGGTGTTCACCCGCGTGGTGGACGGCATGACTTTGTATCCCGGTTGTCCGGAACGAGGCACCCACCAACTGTGCTGCATGATGGCGAAGCCAAAGCTCCACCGCTGGTTGTAGTAAAACTTCAGATCGTCGTTGCTCGCGAGGGTCCGCTTGCGCTGCTGCTGGAGCCACTGTTGCGCCTCGGTCAATTCGGCTGTTCGGACCGGGCAGAAGAACATCGGCACGGTGAGTCCGTAGTTTTGGACCGCCGGGATCATCGCATCAGCCACGTCCCAAGGGTTGTTGCCGACGTCGCCCAGCATGGGCAATCGACCACGGGCATCGTCGGAGGCGTAGAGGTTGGAGGCGATGGCCCATTGCCGGAAATGCGACAGACAACTGACCTCCTTGGCCTTGAGTTTCGCTTTGGCGAGTGCCGGCAAGAGCATGCCCGCCAAGATGGCGATGATGGCGATGACCACCAGCAGTTCGATCAGGGTGAAGGCGGAACGGGTCGAGGCGAGGGAACTCTGAAAGGCCTGAGCACGATGTAAATCTCCTGAGGCTAAAGGGAGACGGGAATTCATGACCTGATAAAGTAGGGTTCAGATTGTCGCTGGCCATTTCCAAATTCATTAATGGAGACTAGCGGGGTTGTGAATGGCTGGATGTACGCGCTGAGTCTGATAGGATTTCTAATCCTGCCCCCGATTTTATTAGGGCTCCGTTGGTTTCAGCCTGCCCACTTTCCGTGGCGCCGGGTGCTCTTGCTGAATACCCTTGTGGGTTGGGTGCTTTTCAATGGTTTGGTGCACTTTCGGGCGGCGCGGTGGGCTGAATCGTTGCGCGAGAATGCCTCGCCGCCACCGATAGAGTTTGGCCAAGCGTGGATGGATGGGCACCCCCAGCGGATGGCCCTCTACCTGGGCTGGGTCAACGCGCTGGCCTGTTCTTGTCCGTGGCTGATGGCCTACGGATCCTGGCACTTGCACCGAAGGCGTCCGACAGCCTAATTCGACCCTGGGCCAAGAACTGCATCGTTACGGCTTAGTCGAGAAGTTCGCGAATCTCGTCCCAGCTGAGGGTTTCGGCGAAGGCCTCTTCACCGGTGAGTGTGGAGGCGATGATCTCCCGCTTGCGTTGCTGCAAGCTGACGATCTTCTCCTCGACCGTGCCGCGGGTGATGAGCTTGTAGCTGCTTACCACGCGAGATTGACCGAAGCGGTGAGCCCGGTCGGTGGCCTGGTCTTCGACGGCCGGATTCCACCACGGATCGAAGTGCACCACGGTGTCGGCTTGTGTGAGGTTGAGGCCCACGCCGCCCGCCTTGAGCGAAATGAGGAATACCGGAGGACCCGACGGTGACTGGAATTTCGCAACCTCGCCGGCGCGGTCCTGAGTCGAACCATCCAAGTAGCAGAACTCGACCTCGCGCTGTTTCAATTCTTCCTTCAGCAGACCCAGCATCCGGGTGAACTGACTGAAAACAAGGAGCCGGTGCCCGCCGTCGAGGCTCTGGTCGAGCAGTTCACCGAAGAGTTGTAGTTTGCCTGAATCGTCGGATGCGGACTCAGTACCGGGGGCCGCATTGTTGTCCTTGTCGGCATCCAAAAGTCGCAAGTCACAGCAGATTTGGCGCAGGCGCAGCAATGCCGTGAGGATCACCATCCGGCTCTTAGCCAGTCCGTTGGCCTCGACCGCCGTATCGACCTGCTTGCGGGTCGCGGCCAAGACCTGCGCATACACCTTGGACTGGGCCGGTGTGAGATCGCAGTAGGAGACGTGTTCAAGCTTGGCGGGCAGTTCTTGCAGCACGTCTTTTTTGAGACGCCGCAGCAGGAAGGGTCGGATGCGTTTGCCGAGACGGGCCATGGAGCCCTTGTCCCGCTCCTTGGAGATGGGGATTTCGTAACGGTCCTGGAAATCATCGGAGCTGCCCAGGTAGCCGGGCATGAGGAAGTCGAAGAGGCTCCAGAGATCGAGGACCGAGTTTTCCAGCGGGGTGCCCGTCAGCACCAGTCGGTGGTCCGCCGGGATGGCCTTCACGGCCTTGGCGTTTTGCGTGCTGCGGTTCTTGATGTGCTGAGCCTCGTCGAGGACCGCCGTGTCGAAGGCATAATCCCGGTGTTGCTCGATATCGCGCCGAAGGAGCGCGTAGCTGGTGATCACCAAATCGTGAGCGGGTATTTGCGCAAAGAGTTTGTGGCGTTGCGACCCGGACAGCACTAGCACCCGGAGTTTTGGAGCAAAGCGCATGGCCTCAGCGGCCCAGTTAGTGACCAGCGAGGTGGGGCAGACAATCAGGGTGGGTCGAAGGGGTTGGGCGCCCGCCGCTGCATTGAGTGAGGCGCAATGGGCTAAGACTTGAATGGTTTTACCCAGACCCATTTCGTCGGCTAGAATGCCTCCGAAGCCGTGGTCGCGCAGGAATCGTAGCCAGGCGACGCCCTGTTTTTGGTACGGGCGCAGGACCGACTCGAGCGCCCCCAGCGGTGGACACGGTTGCGCTGCCATTCCGGTTTGCTGGGCGACGCGTTCTCTCCAAGCCGCGGGTGCTTGGACCGCGTGACCTTGTTCTCGCAGCGAGGCGTCCAGAAATCCTGCCTGCGCCGTCCCCATTCGGTACCGTCCGTCTCGTTGATCGGGCGAGCAGTCGAGCAGCACCTCTTGCAATTCCTCCACCGCACCGGTGTCGATGAGGATGGTTTTTCCGGAGCGGGATTTGCCCTGGCCACCCCCGAGCACCAATCGCTGAATGTCGGCGGCACTGAAGCGCTCGCCGTCTTCGGCCACGTAAGAAACCTCGAGGTCGAACCAGCGTTCCCCCGAGGGCGTGATTTGAAACCGGGGTTCCACGCGTACCAAGTTCTTGCGGGTGCTCGTCTCGAGGCGCTCCTCCAGCGACACCTCCCACTCGCGTTCCAACCTTGGATGAAGGCGTGAAAAATAGGCCAGCACACGTTCCTGGCCATTGAGCTGCCAGCGGCCCTGCGAATCGGGGCCCGAGAATCCGGCCTGTCGGAGGCGCATGAAGGCCGTGTGTTCGGCGGACAAGTCCCGAGCCGTGTAGCGACGCACGTTGGCGGGGTCGGGCATCCAGGCGGCTTCCTCGCGAGCGGTAACTCCCACGGTCATGATGCGGGCGCCGTAGCGGCATTGCAGTAAGGCCGTCAGCATGGCCAGCCCACCGGTCAACTGGAGCAGGAACTTCGGAGGGGCCGGTTCGAGCACGAAGTCTTCCGGGCGGAAATTGGCCTCAAGGCCCGGCGTTCCGGAAAGCTTGGGCCAGTCTTGGGAGAGAAAGCGGGGGACGTCCGATCGAGGCACCCGTTGGGGCGACTGCAGTACGCCTCGCAGGGCTGGAGACAAGCCCAGGGGCTGGAGCGTATTGGCGGTTAGTAGCCAGGTTTCATCGGGGCTGCTCAGCTGAGCGGCTCCTTTGACTGGAGTCTTTAGGCTCAGGCTAATCTCGCCGGACACTTCGAGGTGTGCACTCAGGGGCAAGGGCGCAGGCACCCGTGAGACCGTCAACTCGGTCTTGCGTCCGAGGGTGAGTTGGGCGTGACCGGACAAAGAATGCAGCAGCGGCACGAGGGCGGATCCGTTGAGCTGGATCATGCCCGGAGTATCCCCGCCGGCAGCCAGTTCGGCCGCATCGAGCAGGCGCGTGTCGGCCTCCGACAATCGGAAGGGCCCGGACTGGATGAGCGCATTGAGCGGGGCGCGGCTGTTGGCGGTGACTCCCTCAAACATCACCATCACGCGATCCCGGATCATCGCTTCGGCCAGGTTGGGCGGGAAGATGACCTGGATTTCCAGCGGTTTGCCGGTCTCGGATCGACGCAGGCGGACAGGGTCTTTGTTGGAAAGCGGGGTCTTGGATCCGGGTCCGGAGGATCGACCGGCGTTGGGCGGACTTCCTGAAGCGGTCCCGGAGGACGAGCCCGCCCCGTTTCCATCCGCGGCTGGCACGGCTCCAGCCGGCTTTAAGTGGTGCAGGCCGACGGCAATCGAATGGGCGCACAACGTTCCCCATTCCCGCGATTGCCGGCACGAGCAGATGTTTTCGATGTCCAGTTCATGCCGGATGACTAGCCCAGCCCGCAGCGAAGTGGCATCAGACATAACCACCCCTTTCAGCAGGGGCGGGGTCCAATTCGAGGACAGAACCTTGCCGGTGGCGAGCAGAGCCCGGGCGTGTTTCATCACCTCCCAGCCCGCGGCCTTGGCGAAGAATGCTTCGGTCAGTTGCAAGGTGGACACGAGGCTAAGAAAACGGATTCAAGTTCAGAACCCGAGACGAATCAGCCCTTCCAGGGTCCCGTTCCCGGCGGTCGTGCTGGCGATCCATCCGCCTTCCGCCCGCACCTGCAGTTGCACGGCAGCCAGTGCATTCGAAGGCGAAATCAAATGATGGGCGTGTTCGCGGCGCAGCATGGGCAGGTCGTTGAGATGATCGCCGGCAGCCACCCGTGCCTCGGGTCCGATGCCCAGGATGCGGCCCAGTTCGGACAGGGCGGTGCCCTTGCTGTAGCCCCGGTGGCTTAGGCGTATGTAGATGTCGTTGCGCACGGCGACCAGGTCGGGGTGACGTTCGCAGAAGATGTCCAACTCGGCGTGAATTTCATCCATTTGCTGGTTGGACTGAGCAATCGCACACAGGGGTGAAAAGGCATCACCGTAAAAGGTGGCTCCGTGGCGTGCCGAAAGGGATTGGATTTGTTGTTCCAGTTCTATCGCCACCGATTGGAACAAGTGTGCATGGTCTTGGGTGCAGCGGCTGTTCCACGGCTCTACCGGCACGAAGCGGTCGTGCTTCCGCTCAAAAATTTCGCGCTCAACGAGGATCAGATAATCGGGCTGCACCGAAACCCGGGCCCGGCCCAGGGTTTCCATCAGGCTGGCCATGTCGCGCCCCGTGTTAATGACCCAGTGACCACCGCGGGCCTGGAAGGCAGCGATGCGCTCCTGCAGTGCGTGCGGGATTTTTGGATCACCGAAATCGTCGTGGATGGTGCCGTCGAAATCGGTCGACAGCATCTGGAGAGAGGCACCAAGGCTCATGCGTGGGTTGAGACTGGAGTTGCCAGTGCCATCGGGCAAGGGCAGGTCCGCAGAATGGCGGGGAAGGCGGGGACCCAGATCTCGAAGCGCTCGCCTCAAGTTTCGCCCCTCCCGTCAGGCACTGCATCGAAAGGACAACCGATAGAGGGTGGACTCAACGTTCTAAGCCGGAGGTCGAAGTTTCGGGGTCCGCAGTTGTGGCCAAGGTTCAAGAAGGTTACCAGTGAGTCCGCTCTAATTTATGTCCAGCCACCAGGATCAGTTTGACGATGCCATGTTCGACTACTCGACCGGCGAGTACGCGGTCGCCATTTCGAAATTGCAGGCAATCCTTGCAGAGGATCCCGACCACTTTGATGCGCGCCTGGGTTTGGCCATGAGTCATTACCGCTTGGGCGATTACCCGACGGCCATTGCCGAAGGGCATCGTGCCGAGAAGCTCAAGCCCAACGAGCAGTTGGTGCATACCAATTTGTCGCTCTTCTACATGAAGTCGGGCGACAAGCAGACCGCCGAGAAGCATGGTCTGCAGGCTCGTATTGCATCATGGAAAGGCAATATGGCCGCTCCGGGAACTGAACCTGCCCCGGAAGAAGACGCCGACCTCCGCATGGCTCAACCCAAGGCCCAAGCCTTCAAGCTGCCCGAAAAGTTCCCCGACATGCCCTGGAAGAAAAACACCCGCCCGGGCGGTGACCAGCACTGAACCAGTCCGAGCCGAGGGGTCGGGTTGACAAAACCAAGGGTGAGGTTCTTGATGAGGTTATTCCCCTAAGCCCAACTATCCCATGCCTGTGATACGCCCAAACCTCTCGTTTCGGAATGCGTTCACGTTGATCGAGTTGTTGGTCGTGATCGCGATCATCGCTATTTTAGCGGGCATGCTCCTGCCGGCTCTAGCCAAGGCCAAGTATCGGGGCAGCCGGATCGTCTGTGTGAACAACATCCGCAGCCAGTACCTGCCGCAAATTCTCTACGCCGACGACAACCGCGGGAAGTTTCAGCAGCATGACGACGGAAGCCCGGACTACCACCGCACGGGCGGTCGAAAAGACAGCATCGTTGATTCGTTGAAGGGCAAGTACTTGCAGGAGACCCGAGTCCTGATTTGCCCCGTCACCGCCAAGACCTTTGGCAAGCTGTGGCTCAACTACGCGAGCATGACCAACTTCGCCGACGCCTCCACCAAGGACTACGGCGGGTGGGACACCCCTGCATCGATGGTGTACACGCCTTATATGTGGTTCGCGAATTTCCCGAGCATGAAGTTTCAGTCGCTCAGCGGCAGCAAAGATCCCGCGGCGGCCGACATCGAGCCGGCCTGGCCCACGAAGTCTGATGAATGTGATTCCTCGAGGGCCTTCATTACCCACCGTGTGAGCGATACCCCGGGTTCCGTCACCTGGGATGTCGGTCACCTCGGCCGCTTCAACGCCCCCAAGGTGAGTCGGCTCTTCCTGGAGTTTTCGCTGACTCCGGATCAGCCGGTCGGTCAGGCCGATGGTAGCGTGATCGTTCGACCGAAGTCGCAAATCAAGGGCCGTGCGGTCGGTGGTCCGGGCGGCAACACGGTTTATTGGTATTAGGCCGAGAGGTTGGCCTCGTAAACAAGGGTAACGCATCCAGAGGGCGTCCGCGTCTGGGTCCTTGGCGGCGGTCGGGCATCGCGCCATAATCCCGCCTCTCATGCGCATTACCCGACTTGAAGTTCGCGATATTCGCTTTCCGACGTCCAAAGGCTTGGACGGTTCGGATGCGATGAATCCGGATCCAGATTATTCCTCGGCCTACGTGATCTTGCACACGGACACCGAATGGAAGGGATACGGGTCTACCTTTACTATCGGCCGGGGCAACGACGTGGTTTGCGCCGCGGTCATGGCCCATGAACACCTCGTGGTGGGTCTCACGCTGGAGGAGTTTCGTGCAACTCCGGGCGCGGTGTGGCGGCGACTCAATGGCGACTCGCAACTGCGCTGGATCGGGCCGGACAAGGGGGCCATTCACTTGGCGCTGGCCGCCATCGTCAATGCCCTGTGGGACTTGTACGCTCGCCATGCGGGAATGCCGGTTTGGAAGCTGGTGAGCGGGTTCACGCCCGAAGAGTTCGTGGCCTGCGTGGATTTCCGCTACCTGACCGATGCCCTGACGCCGGCCGAGGCTCTTGACTTGCTGCGCCGCGCCGAACCAGGCAAGGCCGAGCGCATCGCCCGGCTCGAGCGCGAGGGATATCCCGCTTACACCACCAGCGCCGGATGGCTGGGTTACCCGGACGACAAAATTCGCCGCCTGTGCCGCGAGGCGGTGGCTGAGGGATGGAACCACATTAAGGTCAAGGTGGGTCGCGACCTACCGGACGACATTCGCCGCCTCGGCATCATCCGCGAGGAAATCGGCTGGGATCGCAAGCTGATGGTCGATGCCAACCAGGTCTGGGATGTGCCGCAGGCCATCGAATGGATGCAGTCGCTGGCCGCGTTCAAACCGTGGTGGATCGAGGAGCCGACTTCGCCCGACGACGTGCTCGGCCATGCTGCCATTGCGCGGGCCATGGAGCCGCTGGGCATTGGCGTGGCCACGGGCGAGCACGGCATGAACCGGATCCTCTTCAAGCAGTTGCTGCAGGCTCGGGCTATTTCGTTCTGCCAAATCGACTCCTGCCGTTTGGGGGGCGTGAACGAGAACCTCGCGGTGCTGCTCTTGGCGGCGAAGTTCGGTGTGCCGGTGTGCCCGCATGCGGGTGGGGTCGGGTTGTGCGAGTTCGTTCAGCACATGAGCATGATCGATTTCACCTCGGTCAGCGGCAGCTGGGACGGACGGGTGTGCGAGTTCGTGGATCATCTGCACGAGCACTTCACTGATCCTTGCCGCATCCGCTCTGGCCGCTACCTGGCCCCAGAGAAAGCGGGCTACAGCACCGAGATGCACGCCGAGACTCTCGCTCGCTATGAGTTTCCCAGCGGCACCGAGTGGCGATGACGTCGGGGTAGAGCGGGGGGCTGTGTAACACGATTTTTCGAACAGTCCAAACTACGATTAATCGTAAAATGGTGTTTACCAAACTACGATTTATCGTAAATTGGTTTCAATGAACGATCGTCGCCGAATCTATGATTCCATCCTGGAGATCCATCTGGAGACCTATCGGCAGATGGCCTTCGTCAGCGGTCCCCGGCAGGTGGGCAAGACCACGGTTTGTCGGCATGGGGCAGAGTCCTATTTTAACTGGGACGCGGCCGACGACCGGCGTCTGATCCAGAAGGGAGCGACGGCCGTGGCCGCAGCCATCGGAGCCGACAAAGCTCGCGCCGGTCGCCCCAAGGTAGTCTTCGATGAGATCCACAAAGACCGCCGTTGGAAGGCCTTCCTCAAGGGTTTTTTCGATGTTCATGCCGATCGGAAGAAACTCGGCGTGGTGGTCACCGGCAGCGCCCGGCTCAATGTCTATCGCCGGGGAGGGGACAGCCTCATGGGGCGATACTTCCTCTACCGAATGCATCCCTTCAGCGTGGCCGAATGCCTGCGCACCGACACGCCCACCGAGGTGCTTTCGCCGCCTGTGAGGATCAGCGATGACGACTGGAACGCCCTGCTGCGTCATGGCGGGTTCCCGGAACCTTTTCTGACGCGGTCGCCGGCCTTCACCCGCAAATGGGCGCGACTTCGACTCGACCAGCTCACGGGCGAGGATCTTCGCGACCTCGGAGCCTTCCGCGATCTGGCTGGTTTGGATCAGTTGGCACGCATCCTCTCGGAGCGATCCTCTGTTCAACTCAACTTCTCCGAGTTGGCTCGCGACCTTCAGGTTACCGCCGAGACCTCAAACCGTTGGATCGCCGCTCTGGAACAATTGCATCTGGGGTTCACGCTGAGGCCCTGGTCCAAGGACATCGCCAACTCCCTGCGAAAGGAACCCCGGTGGTTTCTGCGCGATTGGTCGGGCGTTGAAGATGTAGGTCGCCGCGCCGAGACCTTCGTGGGCTGCCACCTGCTCAAAGCGGTCGAGGCGTGGACTGACCTCGGGTTGGGCACGTTCGAGTTGGCTTATCTTCGCACCAAACAGGGGCAGGAGGTCGACTTCGTGGTCGTGCGCGACCGGAAGCCTTGGTGTCTCGTCGAGGTCAAGAATGGCGCCACCGAACTTTCGCCCTCCCTAGCCTTCTTCCAGCAACGGACCGGGGCTCCCTACGCCTTCCAGGTGGAATTGGACGCGCCGTATGTGCCCGTCGATTGCTTCAAACACCATGGGCTTCCGTTGCGCGTGCCGGCCCGTACCTTTCTTAGTCAGTGGGTTTGAATTGAAGACTCGGAGAGATCCTTTGGTAGCTGGGGTAGAGTTCGAGAGAGTAGTGAGAAATCTGGGAACAAGCGCGAACAGACTGTGGGAACAGGCGCTCTTGCACCCGGCCGCGAGCATTCCCTAATCTCGCCCTCATTCCGGGACTGGCCCGGCTCATCACCATGGCTTCACTCAACGACAATTATTTCAAGCTCAAGGCGGGTTATCTGTTTCCGGAAATCGGACGGCGGGTGAAGGCGTTCAATGACGCCAACCCTGCAGCGGCCGCCCGGTTGATTCGGTGCGGCATCGGCGATGTGACCGAACCCCTCCCGGAAGCTGTGATCGCCGCTTTGCACAAGGCGGTGGATGAGATGGCCGTGCGGAGCACCTTCAAGGGCTATGGCCCCGAGCAGGGCTATGAGTGGCTGCGGGCGGCCATTGCCGAGAATGATTTCCGGGCCCACGGCATCGACGTGGCCGATGATGAGATCTTTGTGAGCGACGGTTCGAAGTGCGATTGCGGGGCGATCCTCGACATCATGGGGTCTTCCAATCGTCTGGCCATCACCGATCCAGTGTACCCGGTCTATGTGGACACCAATGTCATGGTGGGTCACACCGGCGAGGCCGATGCCTCGGGCGCCTATGAGGGGATCACCTACTTGCCGTGCACGGCCCAGAACGGCTTCATTCCGGAGCCGCCCAAGGAGCACGTGGACGTCATTTACTTGTGCTCGCCGAACAACCCCACCGGGGCCACGGCCTCGCGGGCCCAGCTTGAGGCTTGGGTAAAGTACGCGCTGGCCAACCGATCGATCATTTTGTTCGACGCGGCCTATGAGGCTTACATTAGCGATCCGACAATCCCGCATTCTATTTACGAGATCCCGGGGGCCCGTGAGTGTGCCATCGAGTTTCGTAGTTTCTCAAAAAACGGCGGTTTCACTGGGGTCCGGTGCGCGTTCACGGTGGTGCCCAAGACACTCCTGGCCTCCACGGCCTCGGGCGAGTTCAAGCCCTTGCACCCGTTGTGGTCTCGGCGCATGACCACCAAGTTCAACGGGGTGTCGTACTTGGTGCAGCGTGCGGCCGAAGCCCTGTATTCGCCGGAAGGCAAGGCCCAGGTGGCCGCCTTGGTCGAACATTATATGGGCAATGCCAAGATCCTCGTGGCGGGCGCCAAGGCGGCCGGTCATCACGTGTTTGGTGGCGTGAATGCTCCGTACATCTGGGTCGATGCACCCAAGGGGCACACCAGCTGGCAGGCGTTCGACCGAATCCTCAATGAGTCCAATGTGGTGATTACCCCGGGAAGCGGCTTCGGCAGCAATGGCGAAGGTTGGTTCCGTGTGAGCGGGTTTAATAGTCGAGCTAATGCTGAAGAGGTTTCCCGTCGCTTGCAGGCGTTGAACTGGTAGCGCGTGCCTTTGCCGAGTGCTCGTTGGTGCTCGCTCGGCGCGGTCCGTGCGAGACGCAAAGTTGGACGTTGGAGGTTGGGGAAATGTGGCTTAATTTCACGCCACATGACACGCCTCCTGTTGCTCCTACTGGCGTTAGCCCTACCTCTAGCGGCGGCCCCGTCGAGCAAAGATCCCGCTCGATGGATCGCCGCGGTTTCGCCGGGGTTGATGCAGGTGGAGTTTACTTTGCAATTTGACCGGGGCGACGCCCCGCATGGGATTCTTGATCAGGATCCCCGTTCCACCGGGCCTCGGTCCAACAGCTTGGCCGAATTGGTCGCTGACGAGCGACCTTTGGAAACCACCGGTTTCCTGGTGGGCCCCACGACAGTGGTGGCGATGGATCCCTGTGTGCATCCGCGATTTATCAAGACCATCGTGGTCCGGCAGGGGGTCCACCGATCCACCGCCCGCATCACGGCCTACGGCGTGGATCAATGGGCCTTTGTTCTAACGCTGGATCAGCCGATCGCCGGCACTAAACCTATCGAATTTCCGGTCAAGGGCACCGAAGCTCCGGCCGCCTTGGTTAGCTATTACCGCCAAGACGGACAAATGGTCCGCGTGGCGCTGCCGTGGGGTGGCCAATACCTCGAGACGGAGTCCGGCAAGGCTCTTCGGGTCTTGGAGCATCAGGGAGTGGCACTGAGCGCCCAGGGGCGGCCGTTGGGACTTGTGATGAACCATCGGCTCGATGCCGACAACCGGTGGCGGGGCAATCCCATGGCCTGGAAAATGATCGACGCCACCGTCTTTGCCTCCCAATTGAAGGAGCTAGAGAGCTTGACCGCTCAGGCGTTGGTGCGCGTTCGCTTAAGTTTCCGTAGTCCCAAGGTGACCCCAGGTCAGAACCCGATGCGTGCGCGCACTCGTGGCGACGAGGAATCGGACGAATCGGCCACCGAACGCAATGAGTTGGGCGTACTCTTGCCCGGAGGTCGCGTGGCGGTATTGGCGGCGCTCAAGAGTGGGTTGACCGCTCGATTGGAGCGCGCCTCCATCCAGAGGGACGGCAAGCCGCCCGTCACCGCCAAGTTTATCGCCTCTCTCCGAGATTTTGGGGTCCTGGTGATGGAACCTGAACAACCTCTCGGCGATGCGATGCGGATCGATACGACGCATCCGGCCGACCTAATGGGGCAACTGATGTTGCGGGCTGAGGTGGATTTGCGGGGCGAAACGCGTTCGTCCTATTTCCACGAGTCCCGGATTGCTGGTGTCCGGGTGGGTGCCCGAATGGAGGCCTATCCTGAGCTGCCCGACCCGGAGGTGAAGGACACCTTTCTCTTCACGATGGATCGCGCTCTCCACGCCCTGCCGGTCACCCGTCGGGAACTATTGGGCGGCGTTCGCGATCCCTTCGCCGGTCGCCGTCAGTTGACGACTGCGCGCCAATTGGCGGACGCCGTTCGTCGACTGCCTGAGACGGCCGATCCGGCCAACGTGCCGGTGTCGGAAGCCGACGAGAACCGATTGGCCTGGCTCGGGGTCGAACTTCAGCCGCTGACCCGCGAACTGGCTCGCGCCAATCAGGTGTCCGACCAGACGCGCGACGGCCAGACCGGCGGGCTCATCACCTACATCCATCCCGACTCGCCCGCGGCCAAGGCGGGCATCAAAGCGGGCATGGTGATGCTGCGCCTGCGAGCCGCATCGCAGCCGGTGCCCATCGAAATCCAACTTGAGGAAGACTTCGCGCGCGCGCAGGGCTTTCCGTGGGAACGCTTGGATGAGATTCGCGATCAATTCTTCGAGCGGATTTTCACGCCGTGGCCCCCGGTCGAAACACCTTTAACCCGGGCCCTGACCGATCTGGGCTTCGGAACTCATTTCACGGCCGACTTTGTCGAGGAAGGCAAACTGCTCACCCAAGAGTTCGAGGTGGTTCCGGGGCCGACGCATTATGAGTCGGCGGCACGGTTTAAGTCCGAGAGTCTAGGAATCACGGTGCGCAACCTCACCTACGACGTGCTCCGCTACATCCAGCGCAAGGCCGACGAGCCCGGGGTGGTGGTCTCGCGGATCGAGCCCGGCGGGCGCGCCAGCGTCGCAGGTGTGAAGCCTTACGAACTGATCACCCATATCCAGGACCAGCCGGTGTCCACGGTGGCCGACTTTGAACGCTTGGTGGCGGCCGAAAAGGGCGATCTAAAGCTGACCCTCAAGCGCATGGCCAAGGGGCGCATCGCGACAATTCGGGCGGTGGCCTCGGAGACCAAAGAATAGGAAACCCATGAATCCATCGAAGGCATCCAAAACCCCGGTGGGTGAAGCGGGAAGAAAACTCCTGAGTTGGCTGGGCATCGCTTCGTTGTGGTCGCTGGCACTGGGCGCGGCCGAAGCTCCGCCGGCAGACCCACACTGGGCATTCCTGCCGGTGGTCCGACCGGCTATTCCTTCCACCAAAATCTCGGCCAGTGCGGCCAATCCGGTGGATACCTTTATTCAAGCCCGGCTCTCCGAGAGTGGGTTGACGCCTTCGGTCGAGGCCGATCGTGCGACGCTCATTCGGCGGTTGTACCTAGTGATGTTGGGGGTTCCGCCGACTCCAGACGAGTTGTCCGCGTTTGTGGCTGACGTGCAGCCTCGAGCTTGGGAGCGATTGTTGGATCGAGTGCTCGAGGATCCCCGCTATGGAGAACGCTGGGGACGCCATTGGCTCGATGTCATCCGGTTCGCCGAGAGCAATGGTTTTGAGACCAATCGAGAGCGGTTGAGCGCCTGGCGGTTCCGGGACTACGTGATCGAGGCCTTCAACACCGACAAGCCCTATGACCAGTTCATCCGCGAGCAAATTGCCGGAGATGCCCTAGGCATGGACGTGGCGACCGGATTCCTAGTCGGTGGTCCGGTGGATATCGTTAAGAGCCCAGACATCACTCTGACGACTCAGCAACGGGCCGATGAAATCGATGACATGCTGGGCACCACCGGTACCTCCTTCATGGGGCTTACCTTGGGTTGTGCTCGCTGCCACACGCACAAGTTCGATCCCATTACCCACACCGAGTACTACTCGATGGCGGCCATTTTCTCTGGCGTCCAACACGGCGAACGCGCGCTGCCCTTGCCGCCCGAACGGGCACAAGCGGTCGCCCGCATCGAAGGGCGGATCCAAGACCTACAGAAGCGGCTCGAAGTCTTCATTCCGCGGGCGTTGACTGGGTCCCCGACGACCTCGGCAGACCGGCGGCCGGCGGTGGTCGCTCGGCAGAATGAAGATCGGTTCACCGTCACTGACGCGCGGCGTGTGCGTTTTACCATTCTTGCCACGACGGGCGGCGAACCGTGCATCGACGAACTCGAAGTCTGGTCAGGCGACCACAACGTGGCCTTGGCCTCAGTAGGAACCAAAGCCACGGCCTCAGGGAGTTTGGCTGGGTATGAGATCCACAAGTTGGAGCATTTGAACGATGGACGCCCCGGCAACACGCGTTCGTGGATTTCCAGCGAGGCGGGCAAGGGTTGGGTGCAATTAGAATTCCCCAAAGCCGAGCGCATTGGTCGCGTGGTTTGGGGGCGTGATCGGGAAGGGAACTTCAAGGATCGCCTGATCACCCAGTACCGCATCGAAGTAGCGACCGAACCTGGAGTCTGGAAGACCGTGGCGACCTCCGATGATCGGACTCCCTTCGCCGGAGAATCCACCCAGCCCGCTGGGCCGGTGTACCGGTTCGAAGGCCTCGCCGAATCCGAGGCGTCTCAGGGGAAACGCTGGTTGGCGGAACTGGAATTAGTCCGCAAGGAGCGCGAGTCCCTTTCGAAGGCGCCGTCCATTTACTCCGGAACTTTTTCTCAACCCGGAGCGACCCATCGCTTGCACCGTGGGGATCCGCTGCTGAAACGGGAAACCGTGTCGCCGGGAACATTGGCGTTGTTCCAACCCTTGGTGTTGTCCACCAACGCTCCCGAGCGCGAGCGTCGGTTGGCCTTGGCGAACTGGATCGCCCGTCCAGACAATCCCCTGACGGCCCGTGTGATCGTTAATCGCGTCTGGCAGCATCAGTTCGGTGTAGGGTTGGTCAACACTCCCAATGACTTCGGCCGGAATGGTTCCAAGCCCACGCATCCGGAATTGTTGGATTGGCTGGCGAGCGACTTGATCGAGCACGGTTGGAGCCTCAAGCACCTTCAACGGCGCATTCTCTCCTCAGCCACCTGGCAGCAATCTGGCCTGCCCCGAAAAGAGGCCCTTGCCGTGGATGCGGGCAGCCGGTTGTTGTGGCGCTTTCCTCCGCGGCGCATCGAGGCTGAGGGGATCCGTGATAGTATTTTGGCTGTCAGTGGCAATCTAGACCGCGCCCGTGGAGGCCCCAGTTTCTACCTGCATGTGGTGGATCGGGAGAACGTCTATCACTACCATCCCAAGGAGGCGTTCGGGCCTGCCGACACGCGCCGCATGGTGTACGCCTTCAAGGTGCGCATGGAGCAAGATGGCATCTTTGGAGCATTTGACTGTCCGGACGGCAGTTTGGTGATGCCCAAGCGCAGCGTTTCCACCACGCCGTTGCAGGCACTGAACCTTTTCAATAGTCGATTTATCCTCGACCAGTCCCAGACCTTTGCTGACCGGCTTCGGCATGAGGCGGGCGAGCAACCGGAGTCTCAGGTCCGGGCGGCGTGGCAATTGGCCTTCAACCGAACTCCGCAGCGCGCCGAGGCGGAGGAGGCGATGGCCTTCGTTCGTTCCGAGGGATTGCAGGCTTTCTGCCGCGGGGTCCTCAATGCCAACGAGTTTCTCTTCATTCCATGAGTGCACCGATCCCCCCTGCCTTCAATCATCCGCTGTTGAATCGTCGGCGCTTCCTGGGCGACACCGGCCTCGGCCTCGGTTCCATTGCCTTGACCCATCTCCTGGGGCGCCAGGGGCTGCTCGCTCAGAACGCAGACCGTCGGGAGCCGCTTCGGCCTCTAATTGAACCCGGCCGGCCTTACGGAGCGCGCCAGTCCCATTTTACCCCGCGCGCCAAAAACGTGCTGGTGATCTTTTGCAGCGGAGCCTGCAGCCAGCTTGATACCTTCGACTACAAGCCAGAGTTGATACGTCGGCACGGTCAGCCCATGCCAGGCACCGAGAAGCTCATCACCTTCCAGGGTGAGCAGGGTGCGCTGAACAAGAGTCCGTGGGAGTTTCGTGCGCGCGGTCAGAGCGGCAAGATGACCTCCGATCTACTGCCGCACCTGGGCGATTTGGTTGATGAGATGTGCTTCATCCACTCGATGCAGGGGAAGACCAACACGCATGGCCCCGGCGAAAACTACATGTCCACCGGCAACGCGCTCGATGGCTTTCCCAGCATGGGGGCGTGGATGACCTACGCGCTGGGCAGTGATGACCAGAGCCTGCCTGCCTATGTGGCCATTCCTGATCCGCGCGGAAAGCCCCAGAACAGCGTGAACAACTGGGCTCCTGGATTCTTGCCAGCGGCCTTCCAGGGCACGGAGTTCAATGCCACAAACCCGATTCGCAATCTGGCACGACCCGGCGGTGTAGCGGCTTCCAGCGACAGCGCCACGCGGAGTTTCCTCCAACGCCTGAATGAACGCCACGCCGAGCGATTTCCGGGCGACACCGAGCTGGCCGCGCGGATCGCTAGCTACGAATTGGCTGCCCGCATGCAGCTCACCGTCCCGGAGGTTGCTAACTTATCCAGCGAGCCCGAACACATCCTGCGCCTTTACGGAGCAGATGAAGGCGGCACCAAGATCAAGGACACGCGGGCGGCCTACGCACGCAACTGCATCCTCGCCCGCCGGCTCGTCGAAAAAGGGGTGCGATTCGTGCAGCTCTTCAATGGTGCCTACCAAACCGGCGGCGAAGGCGTGAGCAACTGGGATGGCCACAAGGACATTGCCAGTCAGTACGGCATGCACGGGCCGGTCCTCGACAAGCCGACGGCCGGCTTGCTCATCGACTTGCGTCAGCGCGGCCTGTTGGAAGACACACTGGTGGTCTGGTGCACCGAATTTGGTCGCATGCCGACGTTCCAAAAGGGTTCTCAGGGACGCGACCACAACCCTGCCGGGTTTACCTGCTGGATGGCTGGAGCCGGTGTCAAAAAAGGATTTAGCCACGGGGCCACCGATGAGTTCGGATACAAATCCATCGAGAACGTGGTCACTGTCCATGACTTCCACGCCACAATCCTGCACCTGCTCGGACTCGACCACCAGCGCCTCACTTACTACCACAACGGCCTCGAGCGTCGTTTGACGGACGTCCACGGCGAGGTGGTTCAGGCCGTGTTGGCTTGAAGCGATCGGGAGCAGGGGCTCTTGCACCCGGGTTTAGAAGCGAGGGCAAAGCCTCGTGGCCCTCTCAGGCCAGCAGCAGAGCGCGGCAGGCCTTCTCGAGCTTTTTGAGCTGGGCGGCCGACTTGGCCTCGATGTAACAGCGGATTAATGGCTCGGTGCCGCTGGCGCGGAAGGCGACCCACTCGCGGTTCGGGAGTAAGAATTTAAAGCCGTCGGTGGTAATGAATTGCTCCACCTTGGCTGTGCCGACTTGGTCGAGACCCGCGGCCAGTCGCTGGAGCAGTGCCTCTTTTTTGTCGGCCGGGATAGCCACGTTAATGCGGGTGGTGTGGAACTCGCCGGTCTTCTTCTCCAGATCGGCCAGGATCTTCATCAGGGGCTTCTTTTCGGTGGCCACCAACTCGGCCATGAGCAGGCAGGCCAGGATTCCGTCCTTCTCGGGCACGTGACCCTTCACGCTAAGACCCCCGGACTCTTCGCCGCCCACGATGATGGGTTCCGATTCCATCAGGGCTCCGATGAATTTGAACCCCACCGGGGTCTCGTGAACGGGCACTCCCAACAGCTCGGCCACCGCATCGACTTGGTGGCTGGTCGGCACCGTGCGCACCACCGCACCGGTCCAGCCGCGGTTCTTCTTCAGGTGATACAAGGCCAGGGCCAGCACTTGGTTCGGGGTGATCCAAGTGCCGTCGCGATCCACGATGCCGAAGCGGTCGGCGTCGCCGTCCAGCCCCAGACCGAGGGTCGCCTTGCCGGCTAGAATCGCCTCGCGAGCCGGCGCCATGCCCTCGGCATTGGGTTCCGGATGATGCCCGCCGAAGCTGGGATTCAACGTGTCGTGGAATCGGAGGACCTTGGCGCCACCATCTTCCTCGAGCAGCGTGTCGAGGTACCCGCGGCCGGTCCCGTACATGAGTTCGACGGCGATCTTGAGCTTGGCCTTCTTGATGACCGCGAAGTTGATGTGTTTGCGGAGCTGCTTGAGGTAGGCCGGGGTCGGGTCGACCTCCTTGCAGCGAAACGAGCCGACCAATCCGGCCTGGAAGGTCCAGCCCGATTCCTGACGGTGGCGAATGTGGCCTTCGATGCGGCCGGTGACTTCGGGCGGAGCGGCCGCTCCGTTGGACCCGCTGAATTTGAGGCCCTGGTATTCGGCCGGGTTGTGGCTGGCGGTCATGTTGATGCCGCCCAAGGCCTTGCGCACTCGAATCGCGTGGGCGATGACCGGGGTCGGTGCGTCGCGCTGGCAGAGCAGGGGAATTAGCCCATTGGCGGCCAGCACCTCGGCCACGGCCAGTGAGAATTCGCGGCCCAGGAACCGGGTGTCGTGACCGATGATGACTTCCCGTTTTTGCGAGGAGCCGGCGTCTCCAGCCGATTTAATTTCCTCGAGCAAGTAGTCGGCAATGCCTTGCGCGGCGAACCGCACGTTCTCGAAGGTAAAGTCCCGGGCGATGAGCCCACGCCAACCGGAGGTGCCGAACTTGATCGAAGTCACCGGGGAGTTGTCGACCGTCAGCCCGAAGATTTCAAGCCGGCCGGGGCCTTTTCTTGAACCGGGATTGTCCGACGGGTCCATACCCGAGCTCCGCAACCGAGCTCAAATCAAGTCGGGCTCGCCGGTGACGCGGACCTTGTCCTGAGACTGGATTCCGCCGGCTTTGAGACTTTGTTTCAGGTCGGCGTAGCCAGGAATGATGCGATTGAGTTGCTCTTGGCTGGCCCCGAGATGATCGCGGACCACCTTGCCCATCACCGAGCGGAAATCGGTGGCCCGTTGCAAGTAGCGGCCGGTGCTCTGGAACATCGAGCCAGTCATGCCGGTTTGCCAGGGCACCGGATCCGACGGGCCGCAGTTGAAGACACCACTGTGGGTGACCTTGCCGGTGGCGTCGGTACGCAACCCCTTGATGCCGCCGCCGGCGACATACATGACGCTGGCCTCGGCGTGGTCGGTGCCGTTGTCTGAATTCTCAATGGTGGTGCGACCGAATTCCGACAAGGTCACAATGACTAGGTCATCCCAGCGGCACTGGTCGGCATACTGGCGGAAATACTGCCGGAGCGCGTAAATCGACCAACCCACCCGCTGCAGTAAGTTCGCATGGGCACCCGTGGCTCCGCCTTGATTGCTGTGGGTATCCCAACCGTCGATTTGAGTGCCGGCCACCAAGGCGTCGGTTTTGTTGAGGATCAGTGCGGCCGACTTGAGTTGGTTGAAGTAGCCATAGGCGGAGGTGGGGACCACGTAGCCCGAATTGGTTGCACCGGAAGGTCCGGCACCATTCTTCGCGTTGGTGGTCGGGAACAGCGAATAAGGTTTGTTGCCGTCCGAGTTTTGGTTGTCGACGAAGGTGTTGCCGGCCTCGCTGAAATCGATGCCAGCGAAGATTTCCAGCGTGCGTCGCATGTTCTCGTATTGCTGCTGGAGCAGGTCTCGGTTGGCTTTGTCGGGGAAGGTGGCTCCCGTGGCTGCCTGGAGTGCGCGGGCGGTCTTGAGATTGCCGTCGGCTGTATTGGGTACCCCGAGCAAATCGTAGCGGGTCGGGTCTGAAAGATTGGTCATCGCCGCGCGCGATCCCCGCAGGAGGAGTGGCAGCGAGTTCTGGAAGGAAACCCCAGTCAGCGAGTTCTTTCCCGGACGACCTGATTCAACCATGGCTCGGTAGAGCAGGCCGTCTTTGACCATGTTGGTCCGGGGGGCACCGGTTTCCCAGTAGGATTGAGAATCGAAGTGGGAACGCGATTGTTGCGGATAGGCCACCCGGTGAATGAGTGCCAATTCGCCGGCATTGTAGACCGGGGTCAGGAATTTGAGAGCGGGATGCAGTCCGGCAAATCCATTGCCCAGCGGGAGCGAGTAGGGGTAGGCGAAGGTGGCTCCGTTAGTGCCCGCTTCCGGAAACAACGCTTTGCCCTGCACATTCCAGCTTTGCGCGGGATCGACTGGGATGGCGATGTTGTCGCGGATTTTGGGGCCGTAGGCGTCGTCGCCATGGGGGATGACGTTGTTGAGCCCGTCATTGGCCCCGCGCAGAAAGATGAAGAGCAGTTTCTTGACGCGACCATTGGTGCCGGGCTGTCCGAGCCCGCCTTCTGCGAGCGCCTTTTGGACGAAGAGTGGAACGTCGGTCAGCGAGCTCAGGGCGGCCGTAGCTGCCAGGCCGGTGGCGGTGCTGAAGAAGTCTCGGCGGGTGAGGATTTGGGGCGTGTTCATGGCGCGGGAGTTGGAGCGATTTTCAGTGCCGGACCTCATTGTTCCTGAAAACGGGGTGAACTCAGCAGTAGGGCGGCGAGGCCACGCACACGGGTGTCGTAGTCCTTGGTTCCGGGAACCAGGTTCGCGAACTCGGAGGGCGTGGTGCCGTTGTCGGTGGTGTTGAGAAACTGGATGCTGATCGCCCGGTATTGGCTGAGGTTGGCGGATCCTTCTGAGGGAAATAGCAACCGGAGCAGGTAATCGGTGACCGCTTCGGCGGAACGGTTGGCTCCGTTGGTCAGGCGGAGCGCCAGCAGTGCTGAGGGATCGACCCGGCTTGAGCCCAGAGAATCGGGCGAGCTACGGACGCCAGTGCCCGTCGCCAGGCCGGCGCCAGCCAGAGCCAACGACTGCACATAGCGCAAGCGCTCGCTGAGGGTGCCGGCACTAATCCAACCACCGGCGTCCTCCGCGTATCCGTCGGGTTCGGCCCGGTCGAAGAGGCGCATCCGGCCCGCCCGGTCGAGCAATCCACCGGAGGCCACGAGGCTGGCCGCGTCGGCGCTCGCAGTGAGGGATCCATCGGGTTTGGAGGCGCGGAAGGCTCGCAACGTGGAAGCCGCAAATTCCAAAGGAGTCTTCACCTTGGCGGCTGCCGTGTTGGGGTTGCGGAAGAGATCGCTCTTGAGGAGGACCCTCAGGACCTCACGCATCTGACCTTTGGGGCCCCCGTTTGTGGGGTTCTCCCAGGCCAGCATGCAGTCGTGGACCAGCGACTCTTCGGGCGAGGTCTCGGCATCGGTAAAGTCGTAGCCATGGTGGAAATTGTCGTGCACCAGCAGGCGGCAAAGCTTCACCGAGAGGTATTCTTGGGCGAAGGGTTGATCGGCCATGTGCCGCACGATTTGATAACCGTCTCGGATGCCGTTGGTGGTGGAGCCATTGCTAAGCTTTAGTCCGTATGGCCGCCCCGCCCACGGGGGACCAAACCGAGCAGGAACAGTTTTGGGCGAGTTGGTGAGGATGTTTCCTTTGGCATCCCGTTCGTAGAAGACCCACTTGATCCGGGGATCATGGCGATCGGTCCGGTAGCGGAAGGACCAAAGTCCCAACAGGTTGGTCACGCTGTTGCGCTCTGTGGCGTTGGTGAGCCCAGAGGTGATCATCGTGGTGGTCCGGGTTGCGAAGGGGTTCGCTGCCTGATTGGTGGCGAGGAGTTCGACGGTCCATCCGGTCCAAGCCCGGGAAATTTGTTCGATGTCGCCTTGCTCGTAGCCGTTGTCCACGCCGAAGGCGAAAAGTTCACACAATTCGCGCGCGTAATTTTCGTTGGCGATGCGGTTGGTCTTGGTGGTGGTGTCGTAGTCTCCCCGGGACAGGACGGTGTCGAGGTAGATGATCATGGCCGGACTTTCGACACTGATCTTCAGGAGGTCGTGGAAGGTGCATTGCGGATTCAGGAAGGCCTGCCGCCAGCGGAGGTTTTCTTTGAACTCTTGCCGGGTGGATTCGGGGCCCGACCAGGCATTGGGCAATCCGGCCCGGTCATCGAAGTAGATCAACCCTTTGGAGTATTCGGTGACGAAGTGGTTCTCCAGGAATTGCTGAAAGACCTCGGCCAGTTGGCGTTGAGATTGAACCGCGTGGTGGACGTGCCAGGCGCGCAAGTCACCGATGGAGGCCGAACCTTCTTGGAGTCGGGCATAGTAGGGGATGGGCGATTCGGCGTCTCCCTGCAGCGGGACGGTCGCAACAATGCCGCTGCCGCTGAGCCGCACCGTCAGCTGTCGAGTCGAAGGCTGGGCCAGGTACCAGAAGCTCAGCGTGTAGGGCATCGAAGCGTTGAGTGTCGTGGGAATAGTCTGCACCACCGCGTCGGTCCCGGTGCTTCCAGCGGCATTGAGAACGAGATGGAAGGAAGCATTACCTCCATGCACGTAGTCGGTGGTGCGGGCCGAATTGAGGGTGTTGGTGGTGGTGGTCCAGTTGGCGGTCGCCAGCGGTTGCTCGAAGTCGCCGTTAATAAGCAGATTGGCAGTAGTGCCGTTGTCGGTGGTGCCAGCGACCAGGCGGAAGTCGTCGAGGTAAGCGTCACCAGCACCATTCAGGTACACGTAGAGTTTGGAGGAGGAGCCCGTGCCCGTGATGGTGACTTTCCGCCAAACCGGGTCGGTTTCGGTGGATTCGTCTAGGTTCTCTGAAATTTTCTCCGGCGCCAGCTGCTCCTCGATGTAGGCGTCGGTGCCAAGGGTGGCGAGCCGATCCAGAGCGTCTGGGGTCGGACCGTAGGCGATGCGGTTGAGCAGGGTGCTGGCGCGGACTGTCTCGGCGGCCAGCGGTAAGGCTTCTAGGCGGTAGAAGCCGGAATCACCGGCTGCGGCCGCCTCGGCGGTCCAGAGTGCACCCAATTGTTTTCCAGCGAGGGGGCTGCCCGGCATCCCGAGCGTGGCGCTGCCGCGGACTCGGTATTCTGAGACTGAGGGGACCAAGCGAAACTCGAGGGACGGACGCCCGTTGGTCCAACTCAGCGAGAGGATGTCGGGTGTCTCGGCGACACCACGCACCCACCCCAAGGCCATCCCGAGTATCCACCCGATATAAAACAGTTTCATGGTATCTAAAGCGGAGAGTAACCGAGGAAGGACTAGCAGGTACAAGGCCAACAGCTCCAGACCAAAGCGCGGGGTCCAAAAGGCACGGACAAGGCGGGATCAAGGCCTCGCATAGCTCGGGGCGGTCCACTGCCGATACCGGCCGGACCCGTTGGTTACGGTACCTAGCCCTCGAAGCCGGAAGGTTTTGCCGTCGGCACCGGACTCCAGGCGGAGTCGCGTGGTCTCTGGTGGCAGTTCTTGGACTTGTGTCCACAGGGCGGAGTCGTTGGCGGGGGCCGAATCGATGCGGTAGCCGCCGGGGGCCTCGGGCGAGGCGTTCCAGGTGAGTTCAGTGCCTCCGGCTTGGGTTTTGGCTTTGAACGCCGATGGGGCCTGGAGGGGGTGTTCTAGCAAGCAGGGGTCCCCCAGCAAGTAGGTGAGTCGTGCATTCACCGAGGTGTTACGTTCGGCCGAATCGGTGAGCAGGGCGTGGACCGGTGCCCCGGCGTGCACACGGTCGGTGATCCAAGGCGCGAAGGCGTAAGCCGTGCCGGCCAGCAGCACCGAGTTCTCGGAGGCCAGGCAGGTTCGCAAGAAGTCTTCGCCATAGCCGCTGTACCATTGGCCGAGAAAGGAGCCGAAGGCGAAGAGGAAGGCGACCCGTGGGATATCTCCCGGCCGTTTCCAGGCGACATTCTTGGCGAAGTGGCTGTGTCCGGGCTTGGCCGCCCCGGTCATTCCCAAGACCCCGAAATGCGAGTAGTCGGTCTGGAAGCCCCAGCGAATGCTCGGTCCTTCCTGAAAGAGGTCGGTATTCCAAGCCGCCGCCGTCAGAAGTTCTAATTGGCCCAAGCGTGGCGCGATATGCACCAGATTCCGATCCACCAGTGCGCCCAAGACATTTGCGTATCCAATCGCCGAGTCTTGGAAAGGGAGCAGGCCGCGTCGATAACGCCCGACCTTGTCAAAGTATCGGTCCAGTAGGGCAACCTCGACTTCGAGTGCACTTTTTGGGTTTCCCTTAAGATCAGCAAATCGGCTGTCGAAGTGGGAGAGTCGGGCAAAGTCGATGCGCCCCAGCGGCACCTCGATGCGCCCGGCGCTGCCGTCGGGCTCTCGGGGGAGTTCGTTCTGGTCCCAGCGGCCATCGCCCGCCTCGTTGCCCAGGATGCAATAGGCGCATTGGCTGCGCGGGCAATCCGGGCAGCCGGTCTTGAAGGATTGGGTGTCGGTCCAGGTTCCGGTGAGGTCGCCGTAGAAAAGGTCGGCCGGCCAGGCTCCCAGGTGGATGCCCGCCGGATCTTGGCAATTCACGTGGCCATCTTCAGCGGCCCAACCGCTTTGGGGAATGGTGGGGTGTCCGATGAGCACCGCGACCCGGGTGCGCCCCGGATGGGCCTCGTACTCACGGCGGATGAGGGTCTTGATGGCTAGGAGATTGGCCTTGTTCCGCGGGAGCGCCTCAGCGTCGTAGTGTCGGCAGTCGAAATCTTGCGGGTCGGCGTCCACGTGGCGCGGCACGCGGTGCTGGACGACTTCCCAGCCGTCGGCGATGAGGTCAGCCCGGTAGCGGGCCAAACTTCCGGTGAGGCGTTCAGCGAGGGTTTCATCCACGAGTAACAGGGCCCGGCCTCGGTCTGCTGGGGGTGGGGTGTCATGAGCCACGCAGAGTTCGAGTGGCGGCCGGCTGTTGCGTAAGACTCGGTAACCGTAGGTCTGCCCGGATCGTACGGTCGTGTCAGTAAAGACCGAGGTGCGGGCGTCGCGATCGATGATTTCCCAAGCAGTGGGATTGGGCCCCCAGGACTTCCGTGCGATGGGATAGAAGCCATCCTGATCGCCGTCGCCTTCCCAGTCGCGTTGGAAGTTGAGTCGGATGCCTGAGGTCAGGGATTCGCCGGAAATACGGTCGGTGTCATCCGCTTCGAGTGGGCGGTGTTCGCCCCGAACGAGGCCGTCCGGCGGGCCGGGGTGACCGAGGGTTCCGGCCAACAGGTGGTTGCGCAGGAGGACCCGGTCTAGTCGTCCAAGTGCCGGCGATTGGCCATCAAGAGCGTTGCCCAGGCTGAAGGTGTTGAGCTCATTACGAGGGCTGGGCGGACGTGAGTGGGATTCCCGCGGAAGGTGATCGAAGGTGTCTGCGCTGAACGAGAGGCGCAGGGTCCAGTTGGTCCGTCCCGTGAAGGGGCGGGACTGAGTGGCCGACCAGGGCAGCGGCGACCAGAGGGTTTGTTGGAAATTCTCGGAGATCCGGGTGAGTGCCAGTCGGCGGCCCGAGGCATCGATGCTCACACGCAATCCCGGGGTCTCCAACAGGACGCAGTCGGCACCGGGAGCGTCGTTGGTCGCGCCATGGAACCAGTCGGGCGAGTAGTCGAGGGCGATCGATCCGTGGAGTGGCTGAAGATTGGTGCGGGTGACTCCGTCGCGGTTCCAAATCAGCGGGTAGAGCAGTACCTGCCCGGAACGGTGAAATCCCGCAGCGCTGCGGTCGAAGGAGGGTTCGCGCGAGGCGGAGGATCCGGGCAGGGGCATCGCGCCGTCCCCGGACTCGAAGCGGTCGGTATCGAATCCGAAGGAAGCGAGAACGCGGGGCTGGGCGCTGAAGCGGTTTTCCGGATCGGTCCCGTCGAGTAATTCGTCCAAGTCGCTGCGCCCGTCGCCGTCCCGATCACCGCGGCCGGGGACTGGGCGTTTTTTTGGAGCGGCCGTCGATTGCGGCACCTCTGTTTCGCGCCTCAGCGAGCCCGACCCGATCCAGCGGAATCCTCGGGCTGGAGTTTCGTGAAGCACCGTCGCCGTCGCCACCGTCACCACAGCATTGCTGACGGTTGTTCCCTCAACCCAGTAGTCGATGGGCCAGTGGTGGAACCCTAATTTGATAGGGTTGATGCCCCCGGCTTCCGGCAGTGCTTGGTCCCGGATGGCACGGGGTGTCAGGTAGAGCGTTTGGGTGACCAGAGGTGGCAACAGTTCTGGGGGCAGGACGGTCATCGCTGGAAGAGCCACGGCCAATTCGGGGTCCAGCAGGCCATGGACGAACCCAGGGCGGATCCGACGGCTGCCCGGGGGCAGGTAGAGCGAACCCGCGGCCTCAACAAAGGCATCGGTGACCGAGATTGGAATGACGGCATTGGGGTTGCCCTCGGTCGAGGCATGGGTGTAGCCCTGAACATCGGTCACTTCCCCAATCACGCAGCGCAGCAATTCGAGCGTGGAGTCCACCGGTTTGCGGTTGAGGACCTCGGCACGGGCGATGGTGAGTTGCTGGCCATTGACCCGGCTCGATCTGAGGTCGCTGAAGGGTGCCTTGACCCGATGGAAGAGGCCGTTGCGCAGCGACAGGGTGCTGGTGGTGGATTCGATGCCGACCTGGCAATGCTGCACCTGGAAATGCCACAGCGCGGCGGTCGTTCCGGTCCAACGCAGGGCCACCCGGGCGTGGGAGATACGGAAATCATTCCAGCGAGACTGCCCTGACTCGAGGCGTGCGCCATTGACCGACAAGGCGACGTCCGCGTAGGGGCCTGAGGAAGGTTTACCTGTCGAGCCCGGCACGAGTTCTCCCACCGAATCGTCGTCGGAGGCCGTGAATACGATGGGTGCCTCGGGTGTGGCTTGCCAGGAAACCCGGGCGTCTTTCCCCAACTCCAATCCCGCCGCACGCCCCGGCAGGAACTTCAGCACGCAGCCGGCCTCAAAGCGCACGGAACCCTCCAATCGGACCGGTCCCGCTACTAGGTAGGTGACTCCAGCCCGGAAGGTGCGGTCCTTGCCCGGAACAACCTCGACCGGAGCCGACAAAATCGGCAGCAAGCCAGCCAACAGGCACAGTAACATGGGCCAACTCAGCCAAGTCGTCGGACTTGGATAATAATGACCCACCCTGGCTATTCCCGGACCGTTTTGGATGGGTCTGCGGTCTGTCATCAGTGGCAACGCTGAGCTTCGTCGATGCTGCAGCCAAGGCAAACCGTCCTAGGCTCCGGTTCGAGCCATCTTGTGGTCGATGAATGTCTGGGATGCATTCCCGGCGTCTGGCTCCGCGGGACCGCGCCTTGCCTGCAAGGCACCGCTTCACCGGTGAGCCCCCTGTAGGCCGGGTCCCCCGACCCGGCGTCTGGAGCTCGCAGGAAGGCGCGGAAGGATGGGGTTTTAGCGCCCCGCGCGAGGGGATTTTGTTTTTGCCTTCAATGCTCGCTCCGGTGCGGTCCCGTTGCCGCTAGGGGAGACCGTTGGGTGTGAATGTATTCCTCCAACAGAGGGGACTGCGAAAAGGGCTTTCAAGCCTCCAGCCTCTCGCCCCGCTTTTCATTCGCTCGGTTATCACCCCCATGAGGACCCACCGTTGAGGCCTAGGCTCGACTTTGCGAGAAGGGGTTGGTAAGTCCTCGTCAACAACTGCCCCGAAGTACGCCGTTGAGCACGGGGTGGAGCATGCAGGCTGACAATGAAAACACTTCCGATCTTACTATTGTCCGGCGTTCTGGCCGGTTCAGTGCTGGGGCAGAACAACGCCGTCAAGGTGTCTCCAGCCCCCGCTTCGGGCGCTTCAACCAATGCACCGGCTGCCGACTCTGGTGCTGGTAAGTTCAAGACCGATCTCGAGAAGCACAGCTACGCCATGGGCGTGCTCTTGGCCGGAGACATC
This sequence comes from Verrucomicrobiales bacterium, assembly GCA_005805505.1. GTDB lineage: Bacteria > Verrucomicrobiota > Verrucomicrobiia > Limisphaerales > UBA9464 > SXXZ01. The sequence goes on from SYMJ01000033.1 coordinate 34,540, forward strand.
AAGCGCCAGTTGTCGCGCGGCAACTACGAGCACGATACCGAGATAGTTATTAAGGCGTTCTCGGAGGCGCTCCGAGGTAAACCGACGGTGATCACCGATGGTGAGGCCAATGTTATCTTGCGGAACTACAGCACCGAGATTCGCAAAAAATCCGAGGAAAAGCGCAAGGAAGACGGTGAGAAGGCTAAGGTGGTGGGTGAGGCGTTTCTCGCGGCCAACAAGGCTAAAGAAGGCGTCAAGGTTACGGCCAGTGGTTTGCAGTACAAGGTGCTCAAGGCGGCTGAGGGCGCTAAGGCCAAGGGCGACGATGTCGTCGAGGTGCATTACCGCGGAACGCTGGTCGATGGGACCGAGTTCGATAGTTCCTACACTCGCGGACAGCCTGCCAGCTTTGGTCTGAGCCGGGTGATCAAGGGATGGACCGAAGGGTTGCAACTCATGACGGTGGGCTCGAAGTACCAGTTCGTGATTCCTTCGGAACTGGCCTACGGACAGAACGGTTCTCCGCCGAAGATCCCGCCCCATTCGGCGCTGATCTTCGAGGTGGACTTGTTGACTGTGAAGCCGCAAGTCGCGCCGCCGCTGCCTAGCAGCGTCACCAGCGATATTATCAAGGTTCCGAGCGCCGATGAGTTGAAAAAGGGTGCCCAGATCGAGGTGATTAAGTCTACCGATGCCGAGCGTCTCCAGAGGGAAGCCGCCGAGCAAAAGAAGAAGGCCGACGCTCCTAAGAAATAACGGGCTTTTAGCGCTGCGCCGCCGTGTTTCACGGCGGCGCAGCCATTTGCAGGACAACCCCGCTCTCGGAGGGTCGACTTTCGGCAATCCGCCGCTTGCATGTCCCAAGGAGTGGGGTACCAGTTGTTGTAGATAATAGTACGTCTGCGTATGAAAACGGTCGAAAACTACGATTCGGTGATCATTGGAGCAGGTCCCGCCGGTTGCTCTACAGCCACGGCACTGGCCATGCACGGTCGGAGAGTCTTGCTGGTCGAACGGGAGAAGTTTCCCCGGTACCACATTGGCGAGTCGATGATCCCCTTCACCTATCCGCCGTTGGAGCGGATTGGGATGATCCCCAAGCTTCGCCAGTCGAGCTTCATGAAGAAGTATTCTGTGCAGTTTGTTGCCCCTTCGGGCCGTGCTTCGCAACCGTTCTATTTCTTCAATCGGTATGATCGCGAAACGGTGGCGCAGTCGTGGCAGGTCCTGCGCAGCGAGTTCGACCAACTGATGCTCGACAATGCTCGAGAGCACGGCGTGACGGTTTGGGAAGAGTCGGAGGTCACCGAACTGCTGCAAGACGGCGTGGGCACCTACTCGGGTGTCCGGGTGAAGTCCCGCGAGCACGGTGAGGTGGAGGTTCACGCCCCGGTCACTGTGGACGCAACGGGGCGTGAGGCCATCGCTGCCACCCGCAACGCTTGGAGGCGCGGTGATCCCAAGCTGAACAAGGTGGCCGTGTGGACCTATTACGAGGGTGCCAAGCGGGACACCGGCATCGACGAGGGAGGCACCACTGTGGCTTTCATCCCAGACAAGGGCTGGTTCTGGTACATCCCTCAGCACAATAACCGGGTGAGCGTGGGCGTGGTGGCCGACGGCAAGTACCTGACCCGTGAAGGACTCAAAGACCCTGAGGCCATTTTTCAGCGAGAAATCGGGCAAAACAAATGGATTCAAGACCACCTGTCTACTGGGCGGGTTTGTGATCAGTACTGGCTCACGGCCGAGTACACTTTCCGCTCCGAATACTGTGCCGACCGCGGCTTGGTGCTGGTGGGTGATGCCGTGGGTTTCTTAGATCCGGTATTCTCTAGTGGCATGATGATTGCCCTAAAAACCGGGGTTGCCGCCGCAGACGCCATTCATGCTGCATTGCAAGCTGGCGACGTCTCTCCGGAGCGTTTTGCCGAATATGGTCAGGTCACCCGACAGAGTATCGAGAACATGCGCAAGTTGGTGTATGCCTTCTACGACCCGAACGTCAGCTTTAAGACCATCACCGACCAATTTCCGGATCTAACCAATGACCTCACGGACTGCCTGTCAGGGGATGTGAACAAGGACTTCACCCGGATGTTCGAGGTGTTTTCCCGCTTCACTTCGGTTCCCGACGAGTTGCCGTATGGTGCGCCGAAGCTTGCGGCCGCAGTCGCTGCCTAAAAAAATCCACCGACGGGTCTTCGACGTCGGCCGAGGGCAGCACTGAGGTCGGCTCTGAGG